>JACCSC010000150.1 GCA_013813215.1 Geodermatophilaceae bacterium
CGTAGTCGGTGTAGGTGTCCACCGCGATGATGTCCGCACCCTCCTCGGCCAACCGCACCGCGTGACTGCGGCCCTGTCCGCGGGCCGCCCCCGTGATGAACGCAACCTTGCCTCGTACTCGATCCACTGGACCTCCCGGTGTCGAGGTTTCCGCTCCTTGCCTGTCGCCTACCCCGCTGCTCCCCGCCGTCAAACGGTCTCGGCCGCTAGCGTTTGGGGATGGGTCCGGCCTTGGATGTCGTGCCGTGGCCGGAGGTGCCCAGCCCGGCCACGGCGGTCGTGGTACCGCTCGGGTCCACCGAACAACACGGACGACATCTGCCCTTCGACACCGACACGGCGGTGGCCGCGGAGCTGAGCCGGCGACTGGTCGCACAGTGCCCGGACTTCGTGCTCGCGCCAGCGCTGGCCTACGGCGCCAGCGGTGAGCACGAAGGCTTTCCCGGCACGCTGTCCATCGGGCACGAGGCCCTCGAGCTCGTGCTGGTCGAACTGGGTCGCTCGGCCGCACGGTGGGCGAGCCGGCTGCTGATCGTCAACGGGCACGGCGGCAACATGGCGCCCCTGGCCGCGGCGGTCGACCGGCTGCGCTGTGAGGGCAGGGACGCGGCGTCCTGGTCGGCCGCCTGGGCCGACGGGGACGCGCACGCCGGGCGTACCGAGACCTCGCTGATGCTGGCCTTGCGGCCGTCCGCGGTCCGGCTCGACGCGGCGGCGCCGGGACCGACCATGCCGCTGTCCGAGCTGATGCCGCAGCTGCGTGCCTCGGGGGTCGCAGCGGTCAGCGAGTCCGGCGTGCTCGGTGATCCGGCCGGCGCCAGCGCCGAGGAGGGCGAGCGGCTGCTGGCCGAACTCACCGCGCGGCTGAGCGTCGCCGTCACCGCATGGCTGGCCGGCTGACCAGCCCGGCGGCGACCCGACTCAGTAGCGGGCGCGGCGCACTGCGACAGGAACAGCGACATGTGTCTTCACCGCGAGGACCGGGGTGGCGGTTCGGCCTGCGAGCGGGCCGAGGTACCGATCCGCGTCCCCGCCCGGCCAAGGACGAACGAGTTATGCGGTAGCCGGTCAGCGACGACATGTCTGCTTGAGGAGAGTTGTCGTCTGTGACCGGCCACCGGACTTCGGTGAGGCAACCGAGTCGGGTCACAATCGTCGCCGTGACCGTCGAGCCTGGCGCTCAGAGTCCCCTGACGAAGCCGTTGTCGGACTTCGAGCACGCGCGACCGCGCGGTAAGCCGGCCTCGGGAGTCCTCCGGGTCGGGTCGACACACGTTCGCTTTCCCACCCCCGACGAGCTCGACCCGCTCTGCCCCGCCGACCTGGAGCGCCTGGTGCAGAGGGCCGACCTGGCCCGCCAGGTCTGGACGCGCAAGCTGGAGCTGCGCCAGGTGGCGCTCACCCTTCTCGGCGTTGTGGTGGCCTTGACCGCATTGACGCTGGTGAATCACCCTGAACGCGTACAGCTCGGTGTTCTGCTGGTGGTGGTCATCCTTGTCGTTGGGCTGATGTGCGCAGCGTTGGTCCGTGATGCACGCCTAGCACCGGCATTGCACCTGCTCAGCGTCTGGGCAAGTGCGTATGAGCGTGAGCTGGTCCGCCGTTCCGCCACCCCCGGCGGCGCGACCCCGGAGCCACCGCCGCGATGCCGCCCGTGGTGGAGCCGCAGACCACCTGAACGCCAGTACGGTCGGGCCGTGTCGGAACCGTCCAGAGTCGCCGTGGTCAGCGGCGCGGCGCGGGGGATCGGCGCGGCGACGGTGCACCGGCTGGCCAAGGACGGCTGGCGGGTCGTCGCGGTGGACGCCTGCCGGGACGACCCGGACGTCGACTACCCCTTAGGGACCCGGGCCGAACTCGACGCCGTCTGCTCGCCCTACGGCGGGGCGGTCCTCCCCCACGAAGCCGACGTGCGCTCGGCGGCCGCCCTGGAGGACGCGGTGCGGCGCGCGGTCGACGCGTTCGGCGGGCTGGATGCCGCCGTGGCCGGGGCCGCGGTGATGGCCGGCGGGCAGGAGGCCTGGCGGGAGACCGACCGCACCTGGCGGGTACTGCTCGACGTGGACCTGCTCGGCGTGCTCAACCTCGCCCGGGCCGCCGTACCGGCCCTGCTCCAGCGCCCGGAGCCGCGCACCGGCCGCTTCGTCGCCATCGCCTCGGTCGCGGCCGAGCGCGGCCTGTGGCGGCTCTCGGCGTACACCG
>JACCSC010000166.1 GCA_013813215.1 Geodermatophilaceae bacterium
GGGACCGGGCGTGTCTTCGGCAGTTCACACCCACCCACTCCGAAGGGACCTGCCATGAAGCGCTGGACCACCGCCCTCGTCGTCGCCGCCGGCCTCGTGACCGCCGCCCTCGTCACCCCCGCCGCGGCACAGCACTCGACCCCGACCGGGCCGTACTGCGGCATCACGTGGGGTTCGCTGGACAAGTCCGCCTCGACGGCCTCCAACGCCCCCGTCACCAACCTCCGCTCCGGCCGCCACGACTGCTACGACCGGCTGGTGGTCGACGTCGCCGGGAACCCGGCCGGCTACACCGTCCGCTACGTCTCGGCCGTGACCGCGCAGGGCTCGGGCAACGTCGTCCCGCTGCGCGGCGGCGCGTTCCTGCAGATCGACCTGACGATCCCGGCGTACGACGGCAGCGGCCGACCCACGTACAACCCGGCGAACCAGCGCGAGCTGGTCGACCTGGCCGGCTACCGGACGTTCCGGCAGGCCGCGTGGGGCGGCAGCTTCGAGGGCTACACGACCGTCGGGCTCGGCGTCCGGGCCCGGCTGCCCTTCCGGGTGCTCACCCTGGAAGGCCCCGGCAGCGGCTCCCGGCTGGTGATCGACGTCGCACACCAGTGGTGAGCAGCCGCTGAACCACGAGACGGGCGGTCCGGCCAACGCCGGGCCGCCCGTCCCGCGTCTGCAGGTAGGGTCCAGGACGGAGCGCCGGGAAGCCTGGTCGGCACCGCCGACGCCTGCCCGAAGGACTCCCGTGCCGCAGTTCCGATCCGTCCGCCGTACCGCCCGGCAGGCCGCCACGGCCGTCGACGAACTGGCGCGGTATCTGCGCACCGAAACCATCGGCGGCGCCATCATGCTGTGCGCGGCCGTCGTCGCCCTGATCTGGGCGAACACACCGGCAGGTACGGCGTACCGCGAGCTGCAGGAGCTCACCGTCGGGCCGGCCGCCCTCCACTTGGACCTCTCGCTGGCCACCTGGGCGGCCGACGGCCTACTCGCGGTGTTCTTCTTCGTGGCCGGGCTGGAGCTCAAGCGGGAACTCGTGATCGGCGAACTCCGCGAGCGGCGCACGGCGTTGCTGCCGGTCCTGGCCGCGCTCGGCGGCATGGTGGTCCCGGCCGGGCTGGCCGCGCTGATCATCTTCGGCGAACCCGGTGCCGGCAAGGCCTGGGCCATCCCGATGGCCACCGACATCGCGTTCGCGCTGGCCGTGCTGGCCATCGCCGGCAGCCCGTTGTCCCGCTCGGTGCGCATCTTCCTGCTCAGCGTCGCCGTGGTCGACGACCTCGGCGTCATCCTGATCATCGCGCTCGTCTTCACTTCGTCCTTGTCGCTGGCCGCGCTGGCGGTCGCCGTCGCGCTCGCCGGCGGCTACGCCCTGCTCCAGCACCTCCGGGTCAGAACCGCATGGGCCTACGTGCCCTTGGCGCTGGGCACCTGGGTGGCGCTGCACGAGTCAGGAGTGCACGCGACGATCGCGGGGATGACGCTGGCCCTGCTCACCCGGGTCCGGGCCGATCCCGGTGAGGAGGAGGCCCCCGCCGCCCGGCTGGAACACCGGCTGCAGCCGTGGTCGGCCGGCTTCTGCGTCCCGGTGTTCGCGTTCTTCGCCGCCGGCGTCGTCCTGTCCGGCGACACCCTGTCCGGTGTCGTGACCAACCGCGTCGCCCTGGGCGTCATGGTCGGTCTGCTCGTGGGCAAGGCCCTCGGCGTCCTCGGCGGAGCCCTGCTCGCGGTCCGGTTCGGGCGCGCGCGGCGCCCCGGCGACCTGCGCTGGCGCGAGATCGGCGCGGTGGCCGTCCTGGGCGGCGTCGGCTTCACGGTCAGCCTTCTCGTCACCGAGCTGTCCTTCACCGACCCGGCCACCACCGAACAGGTCAAGGCGGCCGTGCTGGTGGCCTCCCTGGTCGCCGCCGGGTTCGGCGCCGTCCTGCTGCGCACACCGGCGATGCGGGGCCGCCCCACCGAGTCGGCTGGACCGCAGATGAACGGCAGGGGAGCATAGGCGCGCACCGATCCGAGCTGACTGGAGACCACGTGACCACGACGACCCCGACGACCGGCAGGCCGGTTCCCCTGTCGAAGACCACACAGTGGTCGGCAGATCCCGTCCCGGCGGAACCCTCGATCGGCGAACTCGTCCAGGCCGCCAGCACGCACTTCTCCACGCTGCTGCGCGGCGAGATCGAGTTGGCCAAGACCGAGGTCACCGCGTCGGCCAAGAAGGGCATCAAGGGCGCGGTCTTCTTCGGGGCGGCTGCCGTGGTCGCCCTGTTCTCGTTGGTGTTCCTGCTGATCTCCCTCGCCGAGGGGCTGGTCGCGTTGGGCGTCTGGCGCTGGCTGGCCTACCTGATCGTATGGTTCATGCTCATCGTGATCGCCGGGGTGTCGGTGTTCATCGGCATGCGCGCGGTAAAGAAGGTCAGCAAGCCCGAGCGGACCATCGAGACGATCAAGGACAGCAAGCAGCTGCTGCAGCGCGGGCCGGTCTACTGACGGCGGTGCCCGACGCGACCAGCGTCCTGCTGGCCGGGCCGTGGAGCCACCGCGACTACAGCGCCAACGGGGTCCGGCTGCACGTCGCCGAGCTGGGCGAGGGACCGCTGATCCTGCTGCTGCACGGCTTTCCCGAGTTCTGGTGGGCCTGGCGGGCCCAGATCGCCCCGCTGGCCGGGGCCGGCTACCGCGTGGTGGCAGCCGACCTGCGGGGGTACGGCGCGAGCGACAAGCCACCGCGCGGGTACGACGCCGTCACCGCGGCCGCCGACGTCGCGGGGCTGATCCGGGCCCTCGGCGAACGTGATGCCTTCGTCGTCGGCCACGCCTGGGGCGGGCTGCTGGCCTGGTCCGCAGCCGCCCTGCACCCGAGTGCCGTGCGCAAGCTGGCGGTGCTGTCCATGCCGCACCCCCGCCGGCTGCGGGCCGCGGTGCTGGGCAGCCGGCGACAGTTCCGCGCGGCCGGGCCGGTGCTCGGCTACCAGCTGCCGCGGATCCCCGAGCGTCGGTTGACCGCACACCAGGCGCGCTACGTCGACCGCCTCCTGCACGCCTGGTCCGGCCCCGCCTGGCGGGATACGGCGGACTTCGCCGGCGCGGTGCGGCGCTACCGAGAGGCGATCCAGATCCCGCAGGCGGCGTACGGCGCGATGGAGTACGTGCGCTGGGCGGTCCGCTCGCTGCCGCGCGCGGACGGGCGGCGCTACATCCGCGCGATGTCCGTGCCGGTGACCCCGCCGACCCTGCAACTGCACGGCGCGATGGACCCGTTCCTCCTGCCGGCCTCGGCCATCGGCTCGGGCCGGTACGTGGCCGGTAGGTACCGCTGGCAGCTGCTGCCCGACGTGGGCCACTTCCCGCACGAGGAGCAGCCCGACCTGGTCACCCGGGAGTTGCTGGACTGGGCCCGGAGCTGATCCCGCTCAGTCGCACTCGCCGGTCCCGACCGTGGCGCTGGCCGCGCGTCCCAGGTCCGCGGCCTGGCTCACCGCGTCAGCCGTGAGCGCGTAGCCCGTGCTCGGGTCGTCCACGGCGGAGGCGAAGACCACGCCCAGCACCGTGCCGTCGAGATCGAGCAACGGGCCGCCGGAGTTGCCGGAACGGACGTCCCCGCGCAAGGCGTACACCTCGCGCTGCACGGTCGTCGTGTCACGGAAGTCGGGCCCGGCGATCAACGAGCGGTCGCGGATGCGGGCCGGACCGACGTACAACGGACCACCGCCGGGGTAGCCGGTGATGACGGCGTCCTCGCCGGTGCCGACCGGCACGTCGGCGAAGCCCAAGGGCACCACGTCCAGGCCCGGCACGGCCAGCACGGCGATGTCCAGCCGCTCGTCGACGTACACCGTCGTGGCCTCGACCTCCCGATCGCCGATGGTGACGCTCGGCTCCCGGACCCCGGCCAGGACGTGCGCGTTCGTCATCACGCGATCCTCGGCGTAGACGAAGCCGCTGCCGTCGACGCGACGCGCGCAGCCAGGGGCGAGCCCGGTCACCTTCACCACCGCGGCCGTGGCCGCCCTGACCTCCGGGTCGCCGGCCAGCGCCGGATCCGGTGTCGGGACGTCGAGCACCCGGGTGGGGGTCAGCGGGTCGAGCACGTCGGGCAACCCGTTGCGCTCGATCAGCTCGCGCAACGAGTCGTAGAGCGTGCGCACCGGTGCCGGCAGCGCGCGATCCACCGCGCCGACCACGGTCGAGGCACGGACCTCGGCCGACAGCGTCGGGTACGCCGAGGTGGCCAGCGGGCTGGCCACCATCCAGGCCACGAGCAGGACGGCCAGCACGGACACGCCGCCGCCCAGCACCGCGTCGGCGGTCCGGGCCGGCCGCCAGGTCACCCGGCCGCGGATCCACTGGCCGACCCAGCCGGCCGCGAGCTGACCGAGGAAGGCCACACCGAGCACGACCAGCAGCCCGACGAAGACCCGGCCGAACACCGAGCTGCCCAGAGCCGTGGCGACCGGCGCGGCCAGCTGCCCGCCGAGGATGGCCCCGCCGAAGAAGCCGACGAACGACGCGGCGGACAGGATCAGTCCCTGCCGGAAGCCGTTGAGCGCGAACAACACGGCCAGGACGAGCACGAGCAGATCGATCAGCACAGGGTCATCCGCCGTCGGGGAGCACGATCATCGTGCCCCGCTGGTCGAACTGCGAATGGAACGTGCAGACGAACGCGTACTCCCCCGGCGTGGAGACGGTGAAGTCGATGGACTCCTCCTGCCCCGGTCGTACGACCCGGATCTCCTCGTCGGGACCGCCCTCGTCGTAGCGCAGGTTGTGCACGTTCGAGGACGGGTTGTCCACGGTGACCCGGACGCGGCCCGGGACGACGGTGAACTCGGCGGGGACGAAGCGGAAGTTGTCCTGCGTGACCAGGGTGACCGCCTGCACGCCGTCCGCGTCCGGGGTCACCGTCAGGTCGCCGGACTGAGGGGCCTGTGCCTGCTCCGGTGCGTCCCCACCGCCGCAGCCTGTGACGAGCAGGATGCCCGCCAGGGCGGCGTACGCCGCTCTCACCGCGGTCCACCGAGCAGGGCGACCACCCGTGGCGGCAGGTCGCGGACGTCGCCGTCGTCCCAGGGCCGGGTCCAGCCGCCGAGCGTGAGCACACCGTCGAGCAGGCCGGCGGTGAAGCCCCAGACAAGCATGCCGCGGACGTCGAACGCCGGGCCGACGAAGCCGGAGGGGTGCCGCCAGCTGTACCGGTTGGCCGGATCGACCAGTTCGGCGATGGGTACCCGGTGCGCGGTCTCGGTCTCCTGGGGATCGACCACGACCACCGACGGCTCGTGCCACCAGGCCAGCACCGGCGTGACGACGAAGCCCGAGGGCGGCAGGTAGAGCTGTGGCAGTTCGGCCAACACGGTCACGCCGGCCACCAGGACGCCGACCTCCTCGGCCGCCTCGCGCAACGCCGTACCGGTGGGACCGCCGTCCCCGGGGTCGGCCGCGCCGCCGGGGAAGGCCGGCTGGCCGGGGTGGCTGCGCAGGGCGTCGGCCCGCTGGACCAGCAGCACGTCAGGGCCTTGCGGGCCCTCGCCGAGGAGGATCAGCACCGCGGAATCCCGGCCGCCCTCCGGCGGCGGGAGGTAGCGGGACAGCTGCTCGGGTCGGATCGTGGACACGGCGTTGCGCAGCGGATCCAGCCAGGCCGGGGCGGCCGGCGTCACGAGAGCGTCACATCGAGATGCTCGTCGACCAGGGCCAGCAGATCGTCGTAGGAGGTGATCGGAACCAGCTGCTGGTGGGCCACCGTGCCGTCGGCCCGCACGAAGTAGGTGACCGGCAGCGCGTTCAGGCCGACCTCGGTGAGGAACTCGCCGGTGTCGTCGATGGCGCTGGGAAAGCTGAGGTCGAGTTCGGCGGCGTAGGCCAGGCTCGACGCGGCGGTGTCGCGCTCGACCAGCCCGACCACGAGGAGCTGGTCGACCGCCTCGTCGGACAGCTGGTCGACCGCCTCGTCGGACAGCTGCTCGAAGACCGGCAGCTCCTCACGGCACGGTCCGCACCACGAGGCCCACAGGTTCAGCACCAGCGGCTGGCCCACCGGTCCACCCAGAAACAGAGTGCTGTCCCCAGCCAGGCACGGGAAGGCGAGCGGGGGTAGGCCGTCCTCGACCGGCTCGCTGGTGACGGTGAACTGCGGGCAGTCCATCAGGTCCGTGTCCACGCTCGACGCCGTCGGCGCCCCCGCGGTCGGGGCCGCGGGGTCGTCGGTGCAGGCGGCGAGCAACAGGAGCGCCGTAGCGACCAATGCCGCGCGCCTCACGCCACCTCCTCGGTGACCTCGGCCGGCGTCCTGACCAGCCTCTGCGCGGCCGCGGGATCGGTCGGGCCGATGCCGTACGACGGGCACCAGCGGGCCAGTCCGCAGGCCCCACAGGCCGGGGTCCGGGCGTGGCAGACCCGGCGGCCGTGGAAGATCACCCGGTGCGAGAGCATCGTCCACTCGCGCTTCTCGATCAGCGCGCCGATGGCGTGCTCGACCTTGACCGGGTCGGTCAGCTCGGTCCAGCCGAAGCGGCGGACCAGCCGGCCGACATGGGTGTCCACCGTGATCCCCGGCACGCCGAACGCGTTGCCGAGGATGACGTTGGCGGTCTTGCGCCCGATGCCGGGCAGCTGCACGAGATCGGCCAGCCGGCCGGGCACCTGGCCGTCGTGGCGCTCGATCAGCGCCGCGCCGAGTTTGACGAGCGACGTCGTCTTGTTCCGGAAGAACCCGGTCGGGACGAGCGTCCGCTCCAGCTCGGCCCGGTCGGCGGCGGCGTACGCGGCGGCGTCCGGATAGCGCGCGAACAGCTCCGGGGTGACCTCGTTGACCTTCTTGTCCGTGGTCTGCGCGGACAGGATGGTGGCCACGGTCAGCTCGAGCGGCGTACGGAAGTCCAGCTCGCAGTGCGCGTCCGGGTACAGCTCGGCCAGCTCGCGGTTCATGTGGCGCGCCCGGCGGGTCAGCCCCAGCGCGGTCTCGGCCCGGCGTCGCCGCGGGACCGCCTGGCTGCTCCGCTGGCTCACCTGAGGAGCGTACGTCGCAGCACCGACACGCCCCGGCCGCGCCGGGGGACGGGCCGAGTCGCGGGTGATCTGCCAGACTTGCCGTCATCATGGCCGGTCTGCTGGTGGTGTTCTTCCCGCTCGCGTTGTTGCTGTTCATGCTGTTCATGGAGCGGGTCGAGCAGCCGCTGCGCACCGGGGGCAGCGAGTCCGACGTCGAGGACTTCCTCGACAACGCGCGACCGGACGAGATGGACACCTTCGTCCGGTTCGGCCTGCGGCGCGCACTGGACAAGCTCCGACTGCGTCGCCGCTCGCACCTGTCCCCCCGCGGGAGCGAGACCTCCGACGGCGGAGCGTGACTACGCTCGGTCTGCCGGCCACCCCCTAGAATCCGCCCAACCAGGCCAAATCGCGCGTGGACTGCCTTCGGAGGACGACATGGACGAGGCCCTCGCCCGGTCCGGCCTGCTGCAGGGGGTCAGTCCCGCGGCCGCCGGCGCCGCCGCGGAGGCGTTCGAGACGCTGGAATTCAACCGAGGCAGCACGATCTTCAACGAGGGCGACCCGGGCGAGAGCCTCTACGTCGTCCTCGCCGGCAAGGTCAAGATCGGGCGCCGGGCCTCCGACGGCCGGGAGAACATGCTGGCCGTCATGGGTCCGAGCGACCAGTTCGGCGAGCTGTCGATGTTCGACCCGGGCCCGCGGACCGCGACCGCGACGGCGTTGACCGATGTGCGGCTGGCCCGGATGCACAAGACGGCCCTGCGACCGTGGATCACCGATCACCCGGAGATCGCCGAGCAGCTGCTGCGGGTGCTGGCTCGGCGGCTGCGGCGCACGAACAACATCGTCGCGGATCTGATCTTCACCGATGTCCCCGGCCGGGTGGCCAAGTCGCTGCTGCAGATGGCCAGCCGCTTCGGTACGACGGAGGGCCAGCACATCCGGGTCACCCACGACCTGACCCAGGAGGAGCTGGCGCAGCTCGTGGGCGCCTCCCGGGAGACGGTGAACAAGGCGCTGGCCGACTTCGCACATCGCGGGTGGCTGCGCCTGGAGGGCAAGACCGTCGTCCTGCTCGACCACGAACGATTGGCTCGTAGGGCTCGCTGAGCGATTGGCCCGCCGGGCTCGCTGACCCCCACGCTGGTGCTCTGGGCGGCCAGCTGGCCGCCGGTCAGCTCGGTCGAATGACTCGTAGCGCCGACTCACCTGAACCGTTGCCGGGGCGTCGCAGCCTCGCTCGCCGGCGAGCAACCCAGTCGGCGTCGAGGACGGCCTCGTACGCCAGCGCGGCCCGAGCTTCTGCTGGGACATCGCCCGACCAGGAAGGTCTACGCTGCGCACAATCACCGTCACGTCATGGTCGGCAACGGCTGGCATCGCCTGGCTGTAGACGCCGATCCTGGCACGGACCCTGTCCGGCCAACCCGGCCCAGTCACCCTTGCCCGCCACGATGTCGTACCCGTGCAGCTCGGCATCACGGGGCACGGGGTCGTAGCTACGGTGCGCTCGACGCACGATGCCATCGTTGGCCGCGTCGCCGGGAACCAGCAGGGCCGCGATGAAGTAGCGCTCCTTGGTGTAGCGCTCGTCCATGTAGCTGAGGAGCACGGGATGACGCTAGCCCCGGGCACCGACATCTAGGCTGGCTGCGGTTGAGGGCAGCGGGTCAAGCGAACACGAAGTAGCGCAGCCAGAGGTAGGGCGCGCTGAGCGCCACGGTGATGAGCGCGACCACAGCGCCGTACTTGAAGAACTCCAGGAAGCTGATGTGATAGCCGTTGCGTTCGGCGATCCCGACCACGACCACGTTGGCGCTCGCACCGACGATCGTCGCGTTGCCACCGAGGTCGGCACCGAGGGCCAACGCCCACCACAGCACGTTGCCGGGGTTGCCGGTGTCCTCCGCCAGGGTGGCGACGAGCGGCGCCATCGTGGCGACGTACGGGATGTTGTCCACGATGCCCGACAGCACGGCGGACACTACGAGCAGCAGCATCGTGGCCAGCAGGAGGTTTCCCCCGGTGGCCTCGGTGACCAGCGTGGAGAGCGAGCCGATCACGCCGACCTCGATCAGCGCACCTACCATGATGAACAGGCCGGCGAAGAACGCCAGGGTGGGCAGCTCCACCTCGCCCAAATACTCCTTCGGCGAGAGTCCGGCGATCGCCACGAGCAGTCCGGCGCCGAGCAGCGCGATCACCGACACCTCGGTGTCCAGGGCGGAATGCAGCACGAAGCCGATCATGACCAGGAGCAACACCGCGCCGGCCTTGATCAGCAGTACCCGGTCCCGGATGGCGTCCTTCTCGTTCAGGCTCATCACCTGGGCGACCCGTGCCTCGTCGTACACGAATGCCTTGCGGAACAAAAACCGGCACATCCCGAGATACACGATCAGGAGCAGCACGACGATGGGGCCCATGTTGAACACAAAATCGTTGAACGACAGATCTGCCCGACTGGCGATGATGATGTTCGGAGGGTCGCCGATGAGCGTCGCGGCCCCGCCGATGTTGCAGGCCAGGATTTCGGCGATCAGGAACGGGACCGGCGGTACGCCGAGCCGCAGACACACCAGCAGAGTTACCGGCGCCACGAGCAGCACGGTCGTGACGTTGTCCAGCAACGCCGAGGCCACCGCGGTGAGTACGACGAAGGTGACCATGACCCGGAACGGCTGCCCACGAGCCTTCTTGGCCGACCAGATCGCCAGGAACTCGAATACCCCCGTCTCCCGCAGAACCCCGACGATGATCATCATCCCGAGCAGCAGGAAGATGACGTTCCAGTCGATACCGGTCTCTTCGCTGAAGAAGGCTTCCTCGGCGCCGACCACTCCGGCGGCCAGCATGATCGCCGCACCGCCGAGGGCGGCCGCCACCCGGTGGATCCGTTCGGTGACAATCAGGACGTAGGCGCCGACGAACACGACGACCGCGAGAATCTCCACCTAGTCAGTCCGCCGGGAGGTAACGCTCGAGCAGGTCCGCGACGGTGACGCAGCCGAGCAGTCGACCTTCCTCGACCACGGCGACCAGGGGGCTGTGCGCGCGGGCCATCAGCGCCGCGACCTCCATCACCGTGTCCTCGCCCTTGACCACCGGTAGCTCGTACTCCTCCTTCGGCAGCAGATCTCGCACCCGGCGTCCGGCCAGTTCGGCGAACATCTCGTCGGCGGCCGCCTCGTCGATCACCCGGGCCAGTGCCTCGTCGTCCTGGACGTAGCGCGGGATGACGAAGCGCAGCACCTGCGAGCCGGGCAGGATCGTGTGTGGACTCCCGTCGCCGTGGCAGACAACGATGCCGGGCAGCTTGCGGTCGGCCATCAACCGCGCGGCGTCCAGTGCGTCGTCGTCCAGCCCGACGGCCGGAAACGGTACGGCGAGATCGCGAGCTCGCATCCCCCGACCCTAGCGGCGCAGGTAGTCCAGCTGGGCGCGGACCGACAGCTCGGCGGCGTCCCACACCGAGCGGTCGACGTCGGCGTACACGTCCTCGACGATCCTCCGTGCGGAGACGTCCGGGCCGAGCCGCCGCACGGCCGACTGCACCTGCGCCAGCCGCTGCTCCCGGTGCTCTAGGTACATCGCGGCCACGCCGGCGAGCGAGGGCAACTCCGGGCCGTGGCCGGGAAGCACGCGCCGCTCACCCAGCGCCGCCAGCCGGCGCAGCGAGGCCAGGTAGTCGGCCAGCACACCGTCCGGGTGGGCGACCACCGTCGTTCCCCGGCCGAGGATCGTGTCACCGGTCAGTACGGCGTCGGCCAGCAGCAGGCACACCGAGTCGCTCGAGTGGCCGGGCGTCGTGAGCACATCGAGGGTCAGGCCCGCGGCTTCGATCGACTCCCCACCGCGCAACCGCCCGCCACCGTGACAGTGCTCCACCTCGGCCGCGCGGGCCGGTGCACCGGTCAGCTCGTGCAGCCGCTGCGCCCCCTCGGTGTGGTCGTGGTGCCGGTGGGTGATCAGGATCAGCTCGACGCGCCCGGCGGCCACGATCGCCTCGAGGTGCTCGCCGTCGTCCGGTCCGGGGTCGACCACGACCAGCGCGTCGGACGCGCCGAGCAGCCAGGTGTTGGTTCCGTCCAGGGTCATCGGGCCCGGGTTGCGGGCCAGGAGCACGGCGGCGTACGGCGTGACCCGACGGACCTCGCCGTACGCTGGATGCGCGAGCGTCACCGCGCGGCCCGGCCGCGACCCAGTCGAATGGGTGGGCGCATCCGGCTGCCGTCCGGCATCACCACGAACTCGCCGGTCTCGTCGTACTCCAGCCGAGGTTGCACCCGCTCCAGCCGACCCGGCGGCGCCGCCGCGAGCACGTCGGTGACCGAGCCGTGCCGCGCGACGTCGCGCAGGGTGTAGAGGGTCGGCGCGAGCATCGCCCGGTCGCCGCGGTCGTACTGCGCCAGCGCCTCGACCGGGGTGACCCACACCGCCTCGTCGGCCTCGCCGGACACGTCGCGGGCCTGCACCCCGACGGGCAGCGCGGCGACGAAGAAGCGGGTGTCGTAGCGCCGCGGTTCGTCCACCGGGGTGATCCAGTGCGCCCACGGGCGCAGCAGGTCCGCGCGCAGGGTCAGCTCCTGGGCCTCGAGCAGCCCGCCGAGGGACAGCTCGCGGGCCAGCAGCGCCTGCCGGCGGGCCTCCCACTCGACGTCGTCGGCCACCACCACGTCGCCGCCGGACGGCGAGGCCAGCAGGACGCCGGACTCCTCGAACGTCTCGCGGACCGCGGCGCAGACCAGCGCCCGGGCCAGCCGCTCGGTGCAGCCGAAGGACTCCGCCCACACCGCCGGTGACGGGCCGATCCAGCCGGGATGTACGTCGGCGTCGCGCGGGTCGACGCTGCCGCCGGGGTAGGCCGTCATGCCGCCGGCGAAGGGCATCCCGCGCACCCGACGCAGCAGGTAGACCTCGACCGGCCCGGGATCCGCGGCGCGGAGCAGGAGCACCGTGGCCGCGTCGCGCGGCACCGCGGGGGCCTCGGGCACGACGCCGATGCTAACGCCGACCCGCTGCTGATCAGCCGACCGGTGTGTTAGACAGGCTGCCCCCGAGCCCGAGGAGCGTCCATGGCCGAGCTGCGCCTCGGTGCGCTGTGCAGCACCCGCAAGGAGAACGAGCAGCGGCTGCCGATCCACCCCGAACACATCGAGCGGATCGATGCCGACCTGAGAGCCCGGATCTTCCTCGAGCAGGGTTACGGCACGAGCGTCGGCCGCGGGGACGACGAGCTGGCACCGCTGGTTGGAGGCCTGCTGCGCCGGGAGGAACTGCTCGAGCGCAGTGACATCGTGCTGCTGCCCAAGCCCCTGCCCGCGGACCTGGCCGAGCTGCCCGACGGCACGATCCTGTGGGGTTGGCCGCACTGCGTGCAGGACCGCGAGATCACCCAGATCGCGATCGACAAGAAGCTGACCCTGCTGGCCTTCGAGGCGATGAACCGCTGGGCCGACGACGGCTCCTTCGGCGTACACATCTTCCATCGCAACAACGAGATCGCCGGCTACGCCTCCGTCCTGCACGCGCTGCAGCTGTCCGGCATCACCGGCACCTACGGTCGTAAGCTGTCCGCCGCCGTGATCGGTTTCGGCGCCACGGGGCGTGGCGCGGTCATCGCGCTGGATGCCCTCGGCATACACGACATCCACGTGCTGACCCAGCGACCGATCGCGACCGTCACCGCACCGATCGATCCGATGGTCCTGGTCCAGTTCCGCCACGATGACAACGTCGCGGTCGTCGACGGCGTCGAGGTACCTGTGCCGGACTACCTGGCCAGGCACGACATCGTCGTGAACTGCGTGCTGCAGAACCCGGACGACCCGATGATGTTCCTCGGCGAGGGCGACGTGGCCCGCTTCCGTCGCGGTGCCCTGATAGTCGACGTCTCCTGCGACGAGGCCATGGGCTTCCCGTTCGCCCGCCCGACGCCGTTCACCGCACCGACGTTCACCGCCGGCGACAGCGTCACCTACTACGGCGTCGACCACAGCCCGTCCCACCTCTGGAACTCTGCGACGTGGGAGATCAGCGAGGCCCTGCTGCCGTACCTGGGCACCGTGCTCGGCGGCCCGCAGGCGTGGGACGCCGACGAGACGATCCGCCGCTGCATCGAGATCCGGGAGGGCAGGGTGTGCAACGAGCAGATCCTGTCCTTCCAGAACCGGGCGCCGGAGTACCCGTACCCGCCGCGCTGAGACCTCACATTCGCGCCCCGGCCCGCGTCTACCGACCGTGAGCTGCCCGTCGTGAACAGCGTGCCGTTCGACGGCGTGGTCACCCGCCATGGGCCGACCGTGCTGCGGGTCTGTCGAGCCGTGCTCGGGCCGGTGGCCGCGGAGGACGCCTGGTCGGAGACGTTCCTGGCCGCGCTGCGGGCCTACCCCGAGTTGCCCGAGAACAGCAACGTCGAGGCCTGGCTCGTCACCATCGCCCATCGCAAGGCAATCGACGCAGTGCGAGCCGCCGCCCGCCGGCCGGTGCCGGTCGCCGAACCCGACCTCGGCGCCGACCCGAGGCCGACCGTCGAGCCCGAGTCGACGTTATGGGACGCCGTGCGTGCCCTGCCGGACAAACAGCGACTGTGCGTCGCCTACCACTACCTGGGCGGACTCCCGTACGACGAGATCGCCGCCATCGTCGGCGGTACGGCGGCGGCCGCCCGTCGGGCCGCGGCCGATGGCGTCGCCACGCTGCGGCGCACCTACCCCCGAGGAGACACCGCATGAGCGCCACCGAAGACCTGCTGACCGCCCTGCCGAGCGATCCCGCCGCCGAGCGTCGGCTGCGCGACCGGCTCGTGGCCGAGGCCGAGCGGACGGGCCTGCTGGACGTGGCCTACCGCAACATCGACAGCCCGGTCGGACCGCTGCTGCTGGCCGCGTCCGAGGCTGGCCTGCTCAAGGTGGCCTTCGCCGCCGTGGAGGACCGCGACCAGGTGCTGGCCAGCCTGGCCGCGCGGATCAGTCCGCGGCTGCTGCACGCGCCGGCCCGGCTGGACGGGGCGGCCCGCGAGCTCGGGGAGTACTTCGCCGGCCACCGGACCGCCTTCGAGCTGCCGTTGGACCTCCGGCTGGCGCACGGCTTCCGGCGTACCGTCCTCGACCACCTGCGCCGGGTCGACTACGGAAGCACCACGACGTACGCCGCTCTGGCCGCGCAGGCCGGCAGCCCGCGCGCGGTCCGCGCGACCGGCTCGGCCTGCGCGACGAACCCGCTGCCCTTGGTCGTGCCCTGCCACCGGGTTCTGCGCAGCGACGGAACGGTAGGCCAGTACGCCGGCGGCGCCGAGGTCAAGCAGGCGCTGCTCCGCCTGGAGTCCTCGACGATGGTCACCTGATCAAAGTTGCAGACCCGAGGTCACGGCACGCCGGTCGTGCGCTCGCAGCCCGCCGCGGCGTCGGTGCCGGCGCCGCCCTCGCAGCGGTCCTGCCCCGGCCCGCCGAGCAGCTTGTCGCTGCCGGTACCGCCGACGACGATGTCATTGCCGGGACCGCCGGAGACCCGGTCGTGGCCGTTCTGGCCGCGTAGTTGGTCATCGCCGGGCCCGCCCAACAGCACGTCGTTGCCGCCGCCACCCACGAGAACGTCGTTGCCGCCGTTGCCGCAGATGACGTCCGCCCCCGCCGTACCGACGAGCCGGTCAGGTCCCGCGGTGCCGTTCATCGTGCAGCGGCGCGGCGGCACGGTCGACCCGGTGTTCAGGGCGATGCTCACGCCGTTCGGCGCGGCCGCGAGAGCAGCGGGAGGCCCGGCTGCGGCGAAGCCGCTAGCGGTTGTGTTCGGCACGGCGACGTCGAGCAGTCCGTCGCCGTTGAAGTCGGCCAACTGCAGGTCGAACAGATCGGTGTTGACGCCGTAGTGGAGGGCATTCTGCTGGAACGAGCCACCGCCATTGTTGAACCAGACGCCGATGTCGTAGCCGCTGGAGTTTGCCACCACGACATCGGGCCGGCCGTCGCTGTCGATGTCACCGATGTCCACGGCGATGGCGTTGCGCAGTCCCGAGATCTCCTCGCCGGGCAGCTGGTCGGAGTCGAACGCCGTGCCAGATCCATCGTTGATGAACACGGTCGCCGAATCCTCGGTGTCCACGGTGGCCAGGTCGATGTCACCGTCGGCGTCGAGGTCGGCCGCTGCCACCTCGAGGTGGCTGGTCCCGGTGTCGATCTCGACGTGGGGGGCGAAGGTGGCGTCACCGTTGTTCAGGGACACCGCGATGTCGCCGCCGTTGCCCGTCGAGTGAGCGGTCACGAGGTCGTTCAGGCCGTCGCCGTCCATGTCCGCGCCGATGGGCATCCGCGGGATCGCCTCGGTCTGCACCTCGAAGGCGGCGCCGAACGTCCCGTCGCCGTTGCTCGGCACGATGGTCACGCTCTCGGCGACATTGCACCCGGAGCCGAAGCTGGCACTGTCCTCGTTCGCGATGAGGATGTCTGCGTCGGCGTCGCCGTCCATGTCCGAGGCGGTGACCTGTCCAGGCCCGCAGTCCGTGACGTTCAGCAGGATCGGCGCCGAGAACGTCCCGTCACCGTTGCTGAACGCCGCACCCGCGTCCTCGAAGCGGAAGCCGAACAGCTGCCACACCAGGTCGTCGTCGCCGTCGGAGTCGAAGTCGGCCGCGTCGATACTGGAAGGCGACCCACCGGAGGCGATCGTCGGGCCGTCGACCATCGTCCCCGTCCCGTCGTTGAGCAGGACCTGGATGTCTCCGCCCGTACCGGTGTCAGTCGTGGCCGCGATGTCGGTGTCGCCGTCTCCGTCCAGGTCACCGGTCGCGATCTTGAACGGCGGCGCGAAGAACACGTTCTGCGGCGGGATCGGGAAGACGCCGCCGGTCCCTCCGGGGTGGATGATGCCGAGGCTGCTGCCACGGTTGGCTGCGGCCAGGTCGTTCACGCCGTCGCGCGTGAAGTCGGCGACGGCTAGACCGGTCGGTTGCTGGCTGAAGTCGAGTAGCTCGGCCGTGAACGTGCCCCCGCCCGAGTTGCGGAAGACCGTGATGTCACCGGCCTGGCTGGAGCCGAAGGTCGCGCTGACCACGTCGAGATCGCCGTCCGGCTCCAAGTCGATGACCTCGAGGTCACCAGAGCTGAAGCCGCCGGTGTTGTTCGTCTCCGGGGTGTAACGGCCGGTGCCGTCGTTGAAGAGGAAGAAGTGCGTGTCGGTGCTCAGCCCCCCGAGGGCCAGGTCCTCGTCGCCGTCGCCGTCGAGGTCTCCGTCGGCCAGTTTGGGGTTGCCCAGTTGCTGGTCGATCTCCTGCGGTGCGGCCGGGACCAGTGTTCCGTCGCCGCCGTTCACCAACGGGTAGATCGCCAGCTCCAACGAGGAGAACCCGCTGGCCGCCGCCACGACGTCGACGTCGTCGTCTCCGTCGATGTCGGAGGTCACGATCCCCAGCGGGCGGTCGCCTACCGGGTAGCGCACTTCCGGCGCGAACGTCGCGTCGCCGTTGTTAGCAGCACGCTGACGGTCCCGTCTCGGACCAGTAGTTGGTCAGCGCGAGGTCCGGGTCTCCGTCGGCGTCCAGGTCACCCACGGCCACCCCCATGGGCCCGTCGCCCCCGACGGCCGTGGTGTGGGTGAAGTCGCCGGTGCCGTCGCCGAGGTAGAGGTCGACGAGGTCATTGCATAGACAGTTGCCCACGGCGACCATGGCCACGTCCAGGTTGCCGTCGCCGTCGAAGTCGGCGACCACCCCGTCGGTCGCGCTGGCGTCGGACGTGGGGAAATTGCGCGGGTCGCTCATGGTCCCGTCGCCGAGATTCAGCGTCACGCTGAGGGTGTTCTCGAAGAAGTCGTTGCGCACCCAGGCGACATCCGGTGCGCCGTCGGCGTTGAAGTCACCGGCCAGGGCCTCCACCGGGAACCGTCCGACCTGGTAGCCGGCCCAGGTGTCGAAGCGTCCCGCGTCGCCCACCTCCGCCGCCGCCGCTCCGGGCGCCGGCCCGCCGACGACCACAGCCGCTGCAACAACCGCCGCCGCTGCGACGCCCGCCATTGTCGTCCTCATTCCGCCAGCCCGGGTTACGCCGCTCTGTCGGTCGGTACATGATGGAAGCCCATCCCCGGTTCATCCGCATCTGGAGGAGATCTTGAGCAACGAGCGCGAGAGCGACGTCGACACCGACGAGGCCCTGGCCAACGCACGCGAGACCGGCGGGGGGGACGCCGACGAGGGGGACGCCGAGGCGACAACGGGCACCGGCGAGAACGAGGAGTTCGTCGGGCGAGTGGCCGGCCAGGACGAGGGGTACGCCGGGGAGACCGGGGCCGAGGCGCGGAGTCAGCCCCCGGGGGGCTAGAACCCCCCGGCCCCCCTGCTCCGGGGGGCGCCGCCCCCCGGATACCCCCCGCCGGGGGCGCTGCCCCGGGAACAGCTGTCCCAGGCCAGCACCGGCGGGGTGCGGCCGAGCAGCAGGGCGGCGTACGTCGCCCGGGCCGCCTCCTCCAGGTTCAGCGCCCGCGTCGCCGCCAGCGCGATGTCCGGCCCGAGCACCGAACAGCCGTGCTGGCGCAGGACCAGGCAGTTCGTGCCGTCGGCGCAAGCCGCCGCCGCGGCGTCGGCGAGCGCAGAGGTGCCCGGCGGGTGGAACGGGACGCTGCGGACGCTGCGGACGTAGGCAGCGTGGTCGGTGGTGAGCAGCCGGATCGGCTCGTCGAGGGCGTCCAACAGCACACTGGTCTGCGGGTGCAGGTGGACGACGGCCTGTACGTCGGGCCGGACGCGGTACGTGGCCAGGTGCAGCGCCACCTCGGTGCTCGGCATCGGAGCGCCGTCGAGGACCGCCCCGTCGGCGATCCGGACCAGGGAGTACGCCGCAGCTGTCAGCTCGTCGAGCCGGGTTCCCGCCGCGGTCACCCAGCAGGCGTCCCCCACCCGGGCCGACAGGTTGCCGCCGGACCCGACCACGAGCCCGGCGGCCACGAACCGCTGGCCGGCCTCGGACAGCTGCTCGCGGGGATCCACCCCGCCGACGCTACCGCCGCCCGCGGCCGGTCAGCCCAGCGCGAGCAGAGCGCCGAGGGCGAATCCGACAGCGGCCAGCCAGACCAGGGCGGGCAGGGCGCGGGGCATCAGCTCTCCTCAGCTCGTGTAGACGTCGTCGCCGCGTACCTCGACCGCCACCGGCGGCAGCGGACGCCCAGCCGGACCGGCCACGGGCGCCCCGGTGGCCAGGTCGAAGCGGCTCAAGTGACACGGGCAGACGATCAGCCCGTCCTCGATCGAGGCCACCGTGC
>JACCSC010000168.1 GCA_013813215.1 Geodermatophilaceae bacterium
GCTCGTGGCGCACAGTGGCGTCCCAGACCTGGGTGGTCCGACCGGCGTGCACGGCGTTCGCCTCGGTGCTGATGGTGCCGTCGCGAGCGGTGCCCAGGAAGTTGGACTTGAGCTCGATCGTGGTGAACCCGGCCGAGCCCTCGGGCAGCAGCGACCGGCACCCGAAGCCGCAGGCGGTGTCCGCGAGCGCGATGATGGTGGCGGCATGTAGATAACCGTTGGGGGCCAACAACTCCGACCGTACGACGAGGGTTGCACTCACCCGGCCCACCTCGGAACCGGTGAACTTCAGGCCGAGCACCCCCGGCAGGCATCCCGCCGCGAGCTCGTCGAGCTCCGCGACGGACATCACCATCCCGGCACAGTACTGGTCAGTCGGCTCGCTGCTCAGCCTCGCGCAAGTACTGGCACAGCAGCGGGAGCAGGTCACGGGCGATGGTCGGCTCGCTGTCCAGCGCCTGCTTGAACACCGAGGGTGCCAGGAAGGCGGTCCGCATCGGCGTGGCGGCGCGCACCGTGGCCGAGCGCGACTTGCCGTCGATCAGGGAGACCAAGCCGAAGGACTCCCCGGCCTTGAGCCGGCGGCGGCTTGCGCCGCCGACCTCGACCTCGGCCTCGCCCTCGAGGATCAGGTGGAAGCCCAGCGGCGTACGCCCTCGCCGAGGATCTGGTGACCCTCGTCGTGCTCGACGGTCTTGACTGCGCTCGCCAATGTCCGGAGGCCGCGCTTGCTCACCCGGCCGAACGGGTCGACCGGTCCCTGGAGGAACAGCTCGGCGCGGTAGCGGAGGTGTGCATGGCCAAGGGCGATTATTCGAAAACAGCCGCCACATAGGGAGGCCCGACGCCTCCGGGGTCACCCTGGAGCCATCCCGGCCGCCGTGGCAGTGGTCAGCTCAGGACGCTGCGGTGACGCCCGGCAGGTCGAGGACGAGACCCTCGTGGGCGGCCAGCACCCGTACGCCGGAGCCGCTGACGTCGGCGAGGATCGCGTCCACCTCGTCGTCGGTGCGAGCCGGCGCATGGTGGAACAACGCCACGGTGCGCGCCCCGGCGGCGCGAGCCAGTTCGACGGCGTACTCCGGGCTGGCGTGCCCGAGGAAGCCGACGCCGGGGAACTCCGCGGCCCGGTGCTGCGCGTCGTGGATGAGCAGGTCCACGCCCGCGGCGAGGTCCAGGGCCGCCGGGTGCAGCTCGCCCTGTCCGGAGGGACCTGGACCCAGAGCGGTCGGGCTGTGGTCGGACAGGTAGGCCAACGATCCACCGTCGGCCTCCACCCGCAGACCGAAGGTCCGGCCACCCTTGTGCGGGATCTCCCTCGCAGTGACGGTGAATCCCTCCAGCGCGACGGTGCCTTCGTCGAGATCGCTGAACGACCACCCCGGGCCGAGCTGCGCGGGCACGATCGGGAAGTTCGGCGGGGACAGGCAGCGGCCGAGCAGCGCCTCGCCGGACTCGCCGCCCTGCCGCGGCATGTAGACCGACACCCGGTGTCCTTCGCCGAACCCGGCGCCGAAGAAAGGCATGCCGTGCGTGTGGTCCCAGTGCAGGTGACCGAGGACGACGCTGCCGACGAACGGCCCGTCGAGCAACGGGGTGACCGCTTGCATTCCCGTGCCCGCGTCGAGCAAGAGGCGGATCGGCTCGCCGCCCCGGGCCAAGGCGACGCAGGAGGTGTGTCCGCCGTACCGCAGGAAGGCGGCTCCCGGAGCCGGCGTCGACCCGCGGACCCCGCAGAAGCTCACCCGCACGAGCGCAACCTAGCCGGTCGGCTCAGCTGGTGTAGAAGTCGTTCATCTCGTCCAGGAGCTTGCGTTCCGCTTGGCGTTCCCGGCGACGCTTCAGCAGGATCCGCGTCGAGCTGATCGGATCCAGCGCGGGCAGGGTGATCTTGAACATGAACCGGGTCCGCCGGTCGATCGCGACGCCGATCACGAACACCCACAGCATCGCGGCGAACGTGCTGATCGCCGCGCCGACCGCGCCGTAGCGCGGCATCAGCAGGAAGTTCAGTCCGACGCTGATCGCCGCGCCGGTCAGGTTGCGGATCACCGCCTCGCGGTAGAGCTTGTCCCAGTTCGTCAGCAGCAGGAGCACAGCGCTGATCGCCGCGAGCGGGGTGGTGACGGCGAGGATGATCATGACGAGGACGGCGTCCTCGTACGCCGGACCCAGCAACCAGGGCAGCAGCGGGGCGACGGCGACCAGAGCCAGGGTCAAGGCGAACCCGCAGAGGTTGACCAGCCGGGCGAAGTCGCTCAGCGCGACCTGGAAGCGCTCCGGGTTGGTCTTGCGCAGGGCGAGCAGCCGCGGGGTCATCGACACCGCGAGGGCGATCAGCGGGAACCGCGGAGCCTCGGACAGGCTGGAGGTGGCGGCGAAGATGCCGACCTCCCGGAAGTCCGACAGCCAGGCCAGCATCGCCTGGTCGAGCCGGTGGTAGATCTGCGCGGTGGAGGCGATGAGCAGGAGCGGGACGAACTCCTTCATCACGCTGAGAACCCGGACGCGGGACAGTTCCCAGCGGTAGTCCTTGTTGAAGCGGCGATACGCCAGCCAGCTGCCGATCGAGGCCAGCGCCGATTCGATGATGTAGGTCCAGGCCACGGCGAGCACGCCGTAGCCGAGCAGCGGCAGGGCGATCCGGAAAGCGCCGGCGACCAGCAGTACGGCCACCCGGATCAGCACTACCTTCTTGCTGGCCTGGTTCATGATGAACCAGGCGTCGACCACCTGTAGCGGCCGCAGCAGCGCCGACCCGGCGATGACCAGCAGCACGATGCCCTCTGTGCTGTCCACGCCGATCGTGAGCGCGGTGCCGGCGACGATGGCGACCATGATGATGCTCGTCACGAGCCCGGCCGCTACCTCGGCCGAGGACATGAGCATGTTCGCCGACTGCGGCTCGTTGGTCGTGTCGCGCATCAGGCACTGCGCGGTGATGTTGCTGATCGGCATCAGCAATGCGAAGAACGCCAACCCCAGGGCGATCTGGCCGTAGTCGGCCGGACCAAGCGCCCGGGCGACGACGACGGTGACGAGGAAGGCGACGCCGAGGTGGACGACCCGCTCGATCATCAGCCACAGCGCGTTGCGGCCGGAGCGCCGGCCCTCGGGTACGACCTCCTCGGCCAGAACCGAGGTGTCCCCACCGGGGGCTACGGCGGCCGCCGCGGTCGTGGGGGCCGGGGCCTCCACCGAGCGCCCCAGCTCGTGCTTACCCATGCCTGGTCAGCCGGCCGCTCGCGTCC
>JACCSC010000023.1 GCA_013813215.1 Geodermatophilaceae bacterium
GCAACCAGGGCGGCAACGGCCGGTACCGGGTGACGATCACCTACTCCGGCGCCTACGCGAGCGAGGTCGCCCGCGGATCCGGCCAGGCCCGCGGGACGGCCGTGGCCACGGTGTTCATCGACGACGCCGCGGTGGGGTACGCCTCGGCGGAGCTGACCAGCTCGGCCCGGCAGGTGGTCCTGACCATCGAGTTCACCGAGAACTTCGCCGGGACCCCCGAGGTCGCCGTGCAGGCCGAGGTCAACGCGCGGGCCGAAGCTAAGGGCAAGGGCAACTCCGCGGACACCCAGGCACACGCGGACGCCGTCACCTTCACCCTGACCAAGATCGGCTGACACCGCCATCCCCGCTGCGCTTGCGGCGATCATTGCGCACGCCTCGGCGTACATTGGCCGACCGTGCGTCGGGTCAACGTGGTCGGTGTCTCGGGGTCGGGGAAGACGACCACCGCCGTCGCGATCGCCGACCGGCTCGGCGTCCCGTACATCGAGCTGGACCGGATCTTCCACCAGCCGGGGTGGACCAGTCTGGACGACGAGGAGTTCGCTCGCCGGGTCGCCACCGCCACCTCCGGCGATGGGTGGGTGGTCGACGGCAACTACAGCCGGATCCGCGACGTCGTGTGGTCGCGCGCGGATACTGTCGTCGTGCTGGACCTCCCCCGCTGGCGGGTCATGAGCCAGCTGCTCGCCCGAACGCTGCGCCGCGGGGTAACCGGTGAAGCACTCTGGGCCGGGAACCGGGAGAGCCTGCGCAACCTGATTCGCCGCGAGCCGGAGCGGAACATCCTGCTGTGGTCGTGGACCAACCACGCGAGGAACCGGGCCCGCTACCGAGCCGCGCCGGCGGACCCGCGGTGGGCGCATCTGAGGTTCCTGCGGGCTTGTTCCCGACGGGAGATCCGGCAGCTGATCCTCGCGCTGCCCGCAGCGCGGTGAGCCCGCGGCCGGACGGCTGGATTCTGCACATCGACCTCGACCAGTTCATCGCCGCGGTGGAGATCCGGCGCCGGCCGGAACTACGCGGCTTGCCGGTCGTCGTCGGCGGCGACGGCGACCCGACCCGGCTGCGGCAGGTGGTGGCCACGGCGTCGTACGAGGCCAGGGTGTTCGGCGTGCGGTCCGGAATGCCGCTCTCGACGGCGCTGCGCCGCTGCCCCGACGCGGTGTTCCTGGCCACCGACCACCCGGCGTACGACGCGGCCTCGGCCGAGGTGACGGCCGTCCTCCGCACGTTTCCCGTCGTACTCGAGGCGTTGGGCTGGGACGAGGCGTTCCTCGGGTACGCCGGCGGCGATGCGCAGGCGCTGGCCACCGACATCCGGGTTGCCGTCGAGGAGAACACCGGACTGACCTGCTGTATCGGCATCGGCGACACCAAGCAGCGGGCCAAGCTGGCCACCGGCTTCGCCAAGCCGGTCCGCACCGGCGACGGGTTCGCCGCGGCCCTGGGCGTGTTCGTCCTGACCGAGGACACCTGGCTGCCGGTCATGGGTGCCCGGCCCGTCTCGGCGCTGTGGGGCGTCGGCCCGCGGATGACGGCGAATCTCGCGACCCTCGGCGTACACACCGTGGCGGAGCTCGCCGCCGCGGACGAGCCGACGCTGGTCGCTCGCTTCGGTCCCCACCTGGGCCCGTGGTACCGCCAGCTCGCGCTCGGCGGTGACGACTCGCCGGTCAGCGGCGAGCCGTGGGTGCGCCGCGGCCTGAGCCACGAACGGACCTACGAGGTCGATCTGGTCACCCGGGCCGACATCGAACGTGAGGTGGCCGCACTCGTGCGCGCGGTCGTCGCCGAGGTGGTGGCCCAAGAACGGGTGATCGTCCGGGTGGCGGTCAAGCTCCGGACCGCCTCCTTCTTCACGGCGACCCGCATCCGGAAGCTGCCCGAGCCGACGACCTCCCGCGAGCCGGTCGAGCGGGCCGCGCTGGACCTGCTGGACCGCTTCGAGCTGGACCGTCCGGTGCGGCTGCTCGGCGTGCGCGTCGAACTCGCACCGGCATAGGGGCACAGAAATATGTCGCTGGCTGTTCGTACAGTCGGGCAGCATCGTGGCTGTTCTCGGCAGGCCCGCCGAGGGCGACCCGACGCACCGAGGGAAGGGATCGCATCCATGGGCTCACCCGTGGGAGGACCGGCGCCGGCCATCACCGCCGAAGGTCTGACCAAGATCTACCGGACGCGCGCCGGGGAGGTGCGGGCCCTCGACGGGCTCGACCTGCAGGTGCCCGAAGGCAGCGTGCTGGCCCTGCTCGGTCCGAACGGCGCGGGCAAGACCACGACGGTGCGCATCCTGGCCACGCTATTGCGGCCTGACAGCGGCTATGCCTCGGTGCTCGGCTACGACGTCGTCCGTGACGCCCAGAAGCTGCGCCGCGTGATCGGCCTGTCCGGGCAGTACGCCGCGGTGGATGAGAACCTCACCGGCCGGGAGAACCTCTGGATGTTCGGACGGCTCTACCAGGTGTCCAGTCCCACGGCCAAGGAAAGAGCCGGCGAGCTGCTGGACCAGTTCGACCTGTCGGGGGCGGCGGACCGGCCGGTGAAGACGTATTCAGGAGGTATGCGCCGCCGGCTCGACCTGGCCGCCGCCCTGATCGGGCGTCCACGGCTGCTGTTCCTGGACGAGCCGACGACCGGCCTGGATCCCCGCAGCCGGATCGGGATGTGGGACGTGATCCGTCGCCTGGTGCGCGAAGGGGCCACCCTGCTGCTGACGACGCAGTACCTCGAGGAAGCCGACGCGCTGGCCAACTCGATCGCGGTGGTCGACAGCGGAAAGATCATCGCCACCGGCACCGCTGACGAGCTCAAGTCCCAGGTCGGAGGGGAGCGGGTCGAGGTCATCGTGCACGACCCCAACCGGCTCGACGAGGCGTTGCGCAAGGTGAGCGACTGCTGCCTGGCCGAGGCCACGGTCGACCGGCACACCCGCAAGCTGACCGCCCCGGCCAGTGGTGGGGCGCGCCAGCTGGTCACCGTGATCCGCGCGCTGGACGATGCGGGCATCGCCATCGACGACATCGGCCTGCGCCGGCCGACGCTGGACGACGTGTTCCTCAGCCTGACCGGCCACGCCGCCGAACTCGCCGAATCCGAATCCGAGCCCGCGACCGCCGTGCCCGCCGGGAGTACCGCATGAGCAGCGCTGTCAGTTCCGCCGACCGGCCCACCCGGGAGGAGCACGGCTCCGCGCTCAGCGACACCCTCGTCGTGACCTGGCGCAACCTCAAGCGCATCCCGCGCATCCCGGAGCTGGCGATCTTCGCGATCCTGCAGTCGATCATGTTCGTGCTGCTGTTCGCGTTCGTCTTCGGCGGCGCGATCCCCCTGCCGGGCGGGGGTTCCTACCGTGAGTTCCTGATGCCCGGCATCTTCGCCCAGACCCTGGCCTTCGCCGCCGCGACCACGGCCATCGGCATGGTCGACGACATGCAGAAGGGCCTGATCGACCGATTCCGGTCGCTCCCGATGTCCCGGTCGGCGTTCATCACCGGGCGGACGGTGTCCGACGTGATCTACAACCTCGGCATCCTGATCGTGCTGATGCTGTCGGGCCTGGCCGTCGGATGGCGGGTGCACGAGGGTGTGACCAGGTTCCTCGCCGGCGTCGCGCTCACCCTGCTGTTCGCCTACGCGATGTCGTGGGTTGGCGTCTGGCTGGGGATGCTGGTGCCGACCGTCGAGGTGGGCCAGCAGGTGGCGTTCACCGCAATCTTCCCGCTGACCTTCCTGTCCAACGCGTTCGTGCCGCTGCCGACCCTGCCCGGGTGGCTGCAGCCGGTCGCGGACTGGAATCCGGTCAGCGCGATCACCGCGGCGCTGCGCGAGCTGTGGGGCAACCCCAACCCGTACGGGACGAGCAGCTTCCCCTCCGAGCATCCGGTGCTCATGACCCTGATCTGGACGGCGGTCTTCATCGCGGTCTTCGCCCCGCTCGGCGTACGCCGGTACCGCGCCACGTCGAAGTAGGCCCCGTCGATCACTGGCGCCCGCGGTTACGCGGGTGCTGCTTGGCCTGCCGTTCGTTGCCGCGCTTGTAGTTGCCCGTGACGCGGGCCATCACCCCCTGCGGGTCGTCGTCTGGGCCGTCGTCCACGTCGGCGAGGAACCGCTGCGCGGCGGCACCGCGCAGCCGGGTCGCCAGGCGCCCGAAGTGGGTGATGACCACCTCGTCGCCCTGGGCCTCGTACTCGAAGCCCTCCGCCTGCCCACCCACGCCGGACATCCTGCGGCGGCGTGGGCGGGACCGGCAAGTCAGCGCTCGAGGGCGGCGGCGATCGTGGCCACGCCTGGCGCGCCCGGGAGGTCGTCGATCGGGACCGGCAGGGCGAGGGACCAGTTGGGCCGGCTCGCGACGCCGGGCAGGTTCGGCCGTTGCTGCTCGCCCACCGCGTCCTCCAGGGTGGCGACCCGGAGGGCTGAGGGGGCCTGACCGAGCCGGCCGTACGCCGCGGCCACCGCGGCGTCAGGGCCCGCACCGGTCGGCAGTCTGCCGATCCGGGCGCGCATCTCCTCGACCGCGGCAGCGCCCGGGTCGACGTCGTAGCGCTGCTGCTCCACGCGGTCGGCGCCGGTCCACAGGCCGCTGACCGTCGGCAGGTCGTGCGTGGTGACGGCGCCCATCGACAGCTCCGGCCAGTCCACCGGCTCGTCCTCGGCGAACCAGAGCAGGCGGTAGGAGAGCATGCCGCGGCGGCTCATCTCCGCCCGGACCCCCGATTCGACGACGCCCAGATCCTCACCGATCACAAGCGCCTCGGCCCGGACGCTCTCCAGCGCGACGATGTCGAGCAGGTCAGCGGCCGGGTAGCGGACATACCCACCCTCGGTCGGTCCGCCGCCGGAGGGGATCCACCACAGCCGGAACAGGCCCATCATGTGGTCGATACGCAGCCCGCCGGCCCCGGCGATAGAGGCGCGGATCGATTCGACGAACGGCCGGTACGCCGCCGCCCGCAGCTTCCACGGCACGAACGGTGGCAACGACCAGTCCTGGCCCTGTGTATTCAGCGCGTCCGGCGGTGCGCCGACGCTGACGCCTTCGGCCAGCAGGTCCTGCCAGCACCAGGCGTCGGCGCCGTCGGGGTCGAAGCCGATCGGCAGGTCCTGGATGACGGTGAACCCGGCTGCCGCCGCGCTCAACTGCTGGGCCAGGGCCCACTGTAGCCAGGCGTGGAAGCCGACCTCGGCCTCAGCGGCCGTGGCGTACTCCCGGACCGCCGGATCGGTCGGCCGGCGGTACTGCGCCGGCCACTGGCGCCAGGCCGGCCCGTAGCGCTCGGCCAGCACCGACCACACTGCGAAGTCCTGCAGCGCCGGGCCGGCCGCGGTGCGCCAGGACGCGAACTCCGAGCCGCCGCCGCCGACGTCGAACACCGCGCGCAGGGCCGGTCGCTTGGCCCGCCAGACGGCGTCCCGGTCGATCTCCCGGTGCTCGTTCATTCCGCGCGGGACGTCGAGGCCGGCTGCGGCGAAACCGGGCAGGAGCTCCGGGCGCAGGTACAGCGGGCTGGCGAACCGGCGGCTCGTGGGGGAGTAGGGGCTCGACTCCTGCGGGAACGTCGGCGCCGCGGCGTGCAGCGGGTTCACCATGAGAAGGCCCGCACCCGCCCCCTGCGCCCACTCCCGCAGCCGGCGGAGGTCAGCGAGGTCACCGATCCCCCAGCTGTCGCGGGAGCGCGCGGCGTACAGCTGCACCGCCCAGCCCCACTCGCGCAGCCCGGCCGGCAGGTGGCAGCGGCCGGGGCTGACGATCAGCGCCCGCACCGGGCCGTCGGCCGGCCGCCACTCGTGGTAGCCCAGCGGCAGGTCGGTGGGCAGCGCGGCGTCGACGGCCAGCGTCGTACCGTCCTCGCACGCGACGTCCCCGGGCCCCAACTGGGTCTGCACGCCGGCGCGCAGGACAAGTGGCGCCGTGTGCTCCAGGTCGGCCGGCGCCTCGCCGACCAGCTCCCGCAAGCGCTCCACGACCGAGGGGGCGAAGGTCTGGACGCGGTCCGAGCCGTCGAGGTAGGAGCGGTCGACGCCGCGCTCGTCGGTGCCGGGCCGCCAGGTCACCCGCGGCACGCTACC
>JACCSC010000191.1 GCA_013813215.1 Geodermatophilaceae bacterium
CCCCGCCGGCGGTGGTGTGGCCGGTGGTCAGCGACCACGAGCTGTACGGGCGCCTCGCCCCCAACCTGGGCAAGGTCGAGGTAGTCGAGGGCGAGGGCACCGGCATGCGCCGCCGCTGCGAGGACACCCTGGGCCGGGGCTGGACCGAGACCTGCACGCTGTGGAACGACGGCCACGAGTACGCCGTGGCGGTGGACACGGCCGACTATCCGTACCCGCTGGGGGAGATGGAGGGCCATTGGGCCGCCCGGCCGGACGTCGGCGGATCGCTCGTTACGATGCGCTTCCGGTTCGTCCCCCGGCCCGGGGTCACAGGCGGTGCGTTCGCGGCGGTGATGCTGCTGGCGTTCCGCCCCGTGCTCCGCCGCATCCTGCGCGGCTGGGAGCGGGAGCTGGCCGCAAGGGCGTCGGCGGCGGCCTTGGCCGCACACCGATGAGCGGGACGGTTTCTTCGCGGGACGGAAACCCGACCGCCGGTCTCGCTCCGCTTCCTGGGCCCGAACGAGGATCCTTCCCTCCTGCTCAGATCGTGCCCGCTTCGTCCCGGCGACAAGGTCGGCTGGTTCCCGGTCGTCGAGGGGAGGCCGCGGCTACGCCGTCAGCCGCACGGGAAGGACGCAGCGATGAGATCGCTCTCGGCGCGATGGCGACGGAACTCCGTCGTCACGCTCTCAATGACGTCGCCGAGGGAGGGGATGCCGTCGGATACCCGCAGGGCGGGGTCGTTGGCACCGACCGGGTGCCACCACACCCCGGCATCGGTGATGCAGATCTCAGGGATGATCGAGGCCCGAGACACCCGCACCCCCTCCACGGCGCTCCCCTGGTGCGCGATCCTGCGGAGGACCCGATCGTCGTCACCGAGCCCGAGGTCGTCGCACAACCGATGAAGGCCGGGCTCCTCGCCATGATCCGCAGGGCTGAGGGTCGCCGCCACCCTGACCCGGAAGCCGAGCTTCTGGGCGATGCCGATCCCGGCGAGGGCGGTGGCATGGCTGCCGGCACCGCGATGGAGGTCGTGCAGCGCCGGCTCGGCGGAGTCGATGCTGATCTGCAGGGTCACCGAGTCGCGCGGACAGGCGTCGAGCCACGCCAGACGAGCGCCGCCGAAGAGCATGCCGTTGGTGAGTACGACGGTGTCGGCCGCCGCCGCGCTGGCCGTCACGAGCCGGGCGATGTCGGCGCGGAGGAAGGGTTCCCCCCCGGTGAGGTAGATGTGGGCCACCTCCAACGAGGCTGCCTCCGCGGCGAGGCGTTCGACGGTCTCGGCGGGAAGGGTCCGTCGGGGTGCCTTCGGCGACGAAGACACACAGCAGTAGTCGCAGGCAAGGTTGCAGTTGAAGTTGGTGTACATCCACAGCCGGGCACCGGGACGTCGATCTGCCGGGAGGTCGGCAATGGCGTCACCGCCAAGGCCGTGGCGGAGCCGGTGGCGGACGTCCCCGGTGGGGAGCGGTTCGAGCGAGACATGGGTGAGGCCTTGGAGGTCGCACCACTCCCGAACCGAGGAAAGCTCCTCGAAGGAGTCCAGGTCGACGTCGAAGGCGACGCCCGGCACCGCGTGCGTCGTGGCGCCCATCAACGCGAGACGGGCGCGAGTGGTCACCATGAGTCGGCGGTGCCCTGCGCTTCCATCGCTGCGAACAGCGTGCGGTACCCCTCGTGCTGCGGTGCGACCCACCGGCGCAAGCCCTCGAGCTCGAGGATCCGCCGGTGCTCGGGCACGTCCCAGTCCATGGCAAGGAGATGCTGGACCCACGGCTCGGCTCGGCCCGCCTCGAGGCGAGGCATGGCGGTGAAGTTGCAATGGCAGTACTCCGGGGACGTCCAGAACACCTCGAGATCCTCGACGCCACCACCGGCGACAAGGCCCTCCCACGTCGGCCGGCCGATGGCCGTGATCTCGGCCTCGTCGTCGAGCAGCGCCTTCAAGCAGTCCAGCTCCGAGCGGCCGGTGTCACCGTGCTTGCCCACGTCGCTGTCAATGACACGAAGGGCCATGTCCTCGTCCCCCACGCCCGCATCGGACAGGTAGTGGAGGGGGAGGATGCGAGCCTGCCCCGAATCCTTCGAACCGAGGACGACCGAACGCCCCTTGGCATCTCCGAGCCCGCCGAAGCCGGCACCGGAGCGGGACACGAACACCGTCTGGAACGTCGTGTCGGTGTCCCGCATCGCCAGCGCCCGAGCCACCCCGTCGGTCCGGCGCGTCGCCCGCACCCATGCGACGTTGGTGTTCCAGGCGATGTCGACGTGTCCAGCCAGGAGGGCGTCGACCTGCCGCTCGTAGTTGGAGTAGAGCACGAAGTCCATCGGGGCCGGGCTGTCACGGAAGTAGTCGCGCATGCCCTCCCAGATCGGAACGACGTTGGCCGTGTAAGCGACGGCGCCGATGACGAGCTCTTCATTCATCCTGTTGGGCTCCTGGGATGTGGATCGGGTGGATCAGAACAGCTCAAGTCCGCAGAGGGCGCGACCAAGGAACTCGTAAAGCACGTCGGAGGTCGGGGCCATCACGTACCCGGCCCGGGCGTCGCGGAAGGCGCGCTCGATGCCGAGGTGCTTCGAGAACGCGGCACCGCCACACACCCGCATCGCCGTGTCGCTCACCGACAGGGCGGTCTCGT
>JACCSC010000177.1 GCA_013813215.1 Geodermatophilaceae bacterium
GCCGCGGAGGCCGGGCTGAGCCGGGTCGCCTGGCCGCTGGCGCAGCGACTCGTGGGCTTCTTCGATCGCACGAACCGGCTCGGGGACTGGGAGCTGGCCTGCGAGTCCGCACTGCTGGCGACAGAACGGGCGGGGGACGTCGCCGGGCGAGCGGGGATGTTGCGCTTGCTCGCAGCGGCACAGCGGCTGCGCGGCGACCTGGCCGCGGCACAGCGCACAGCCACGATGGCTCGGGATATGTATGCGGGCTTCGACCCCGATCGCGGCGCCGCCGCGGCGGGAGTCCGGCTGGCCACCGTGCATCAGGTCCGGCAGGAGCTGGACGTTGCAGCGCAGATTGCCGCGGAGGCACTCAGCGCGGCACGACGGATCGGGGACCCGATCCTGCTGGGAAACGCCCTTGAGGTCAGCGGCTCGATCTGCGCCTATCGGGGCGAGTCCGAAGCTGCGCTGCGGATGCTCGCGGAGGCTCTCGCGGCGTACACCGCCGGCGGTTCCGAGCACGCCATCGCGGCGATGCAGGGCGGGATCGGCCTGATGCTGAAGCGGCTCGGCCGCTATTCGGAAGCCCGGGCCGCCCTTGAGGAAGCCCAGCAGGTCACCGACCGACTGGGCGATCGCAGCATGCGCGCGCATTGGGACTCCTATCTGGCCGAGGTGCTGTCCGTGCAGGGGCACCACGACGAGGCCATGCAGCTCGCCCGCGCGGCGGTCCAAATCCAGCGCGAGTCCGGTGACCGGCATTCCGAGGCGGTGGCTCTGGACGTGCTGTCCGAGGTCACCCTGCCCGCACTGGGGCTGGCGGCCGCTGTACCGATCCTGGAAGAGGCGTTTCGGGCGTGGCGGGCCGCCGGTTTGTCCCCCGCCGCGGCGCTGCAGCGGCTCATCGCGGCCTGCCGGGCCGCGGGCGACGAGCAGGCGGCCGCCAGGTACGCCGCGGACCTGCAGCGGCTGGCCGCCGACGGTTAGTTGGCGCCTCGTTAGAAACCGGTTAGGGGCGGTTGCCAGTGTCGTGCTGGCATTCACGAGGTCGATCGGAGGGTGACGTGCGGCCGCGGCTGAAGCAGGTGGGCTGGACCCGGGACCTTCACACGCTCCGGGTCGTGATGGATCACCGCGATCACCTCGAGATCGACGACGCCGACGGCACGGTGGAGCGGTTGCTTGAACTGCTGCGGGCGGGCGGTCGCACGATCGCCGACCTGTCTGCGGAGCTGAGCCGCCCCGGACATTCCGTTCCACCTGACGATGTGGTGGCGGCGGTCGGCGCGCTCGACGCGGCGAGGCTGCTGCAGGACGGCGACCGCCTCGGAACGTTGGCGCCGAGCCGGCACGAGCGCTACTTCAGCAACCTCGCCTTCTTCGAGCCGTTCGCCTCGCTGGACACCGCCACCGAGGAACTGCAGAGCCGCTTGCTCGACTGCCACGTGCTCGTGCTCGGCGCCGGTGGACTCGGCGGCAACGTCGTGCAGAACCTGGCCGGGCTCGGGGTGGGCCGGATGACGCTGATGGACCGCGACGTCGTCCAGGCGCGGAACTTCGCCCGGCAGTTCCTGTACCAGTGGGAGGACATCGGCCGGCCCAAGGTGGAGCTGGCGGCGCAGTGGGTGCGCGCCTTCGACCCGGCCATCGCCGTCCAGGCGATCAGCGGCGAGATCGACAGCGCCGACGCGCTGAGCCGTCTGCTCGAAGACGCTCGCCCCGATCTGGTGGTGTCCGGCATCGACCAGCCGCGCGGTGTCGACCTGTGGGTCAACGCCGCCTGCGTGACTTCCGGGGTGCCCTTTGTGCGCGGCGGCATGTTCGTCACCGAGGGCCTGGTCTTGTCGGTCGACCCCGGCAAGAGCGGCTGCCTTGACTGCACCACCCCGGAGAACACCGGCGGTGACCCGCTGGCCGGTCGGGACCTGGACAACGCCCGGATCTACGCCGAAGAGGTCAGGATCAACCGCGGCATCGGGCCCGTCGCCACCCTGCTGTCCTCCCTCGTCGCCTTCGAGGCCTTGCGGTACCTGACCCGATTCGAGCCGCCGGCCTACGCCGGCAACCTGCTCTGGATCGACTTCGCCGCGGGTTGCGCCACCCGCCGGGAGCCGTGGGCGCGCAACCCCAACTGCTCGGCCTGTGCGGCCGATTCAGCCAGCATGCAGAGGAGGTGAGAAATGAAGCTCGAGATTCGCCGGATCGAAAGCGCTCGTCTGACGAAGTTCTGCAACCTCAACGGCTGCGACAGCTGACCGGCCTTCGGGGCTGGGCGGGCAGTGCGACCGCTCAGCCCCAACGGTCCGACGGGAGGGGCAGATGACCGCGCCGCAGCAATTGGCGGGTCCCGTCGCGGCACTTGTCGCGTCACGAGACGGTGTGGACTGCACGCTCGGCCGACCAGATCTGGGCATCTATGTCGCGGTGCCGGAGCCGGGGGTCGTGTTCGTCGAAACGCTGCAGTCCGGGGGTTCGACAGCCGAGGCCGCCGCACGTGCCGGTGCCGTGGCGGGTGCACCCGTTGACGGCGCCGACTTCCTGGCGGGGTTGACCGCCGTCGGCCTGCTCGACCCGGTCGTCGCCGACCAGCGGGCAGCTGCCGGCTCCGGTGGCGGGCCGAAGCTGCGGTGGATCGAGGGGGTGTCCCCTCAGGTGGCCCGGCGCCTGTTCGGTCGGGCCGGCTGGACCGTCTATGCCATGGCCGCGTCGTTCTGCGCGGTGGCCCTCCTGGTCATCGACGAGCTGCGTCCGACGTACGAGGACGGGTGGTTCCTCGGCGACCCCGTCATCTCGCTGTTGATCCTCACGCCGATCATCGTCGTACTGGCCGGCCTGCACGAGGCGTGGCACTGGCTGGCCGGGCGTGCCGTCGGCGTCCCGGCGGCCTTCCGGATCAGCCACCGCGGGCCGTTCCTGGTCTTCGAGACTGACCTGACCCAGATCGTTGCCCTGCCGCGGCGCGACCGGTACGGACCGTTCCTGGCCGGAACCGCCTTAGACTGCACGGTGCTCGCGACCGCCCTCGGGCTGCGGCTGCTGGACCAGCAGGCGCTCCTGGACCTTTCACCGACTCTGTACCGCCTGCTGGGAGCGGTCGTCCTGCTGCAGGTGACCGGCATCGTCTTCCAGGCCGCTGTCTTCCTGCGTGGGGACGGCTACGCAGTGCTGGCCAACGCGCTGCGCTGTCACAACCTGTACCGCGCCAGCTGGCTGACGCTGCGCGCCCGGCTGCTTCGAGTCTCCGAAGCCGATCGCGCCGAACTCGCCGCGATCAGCGCACACGATCGAAAGGTCGCCAGCTGGTTCTGCGCCTGCTATCTGGTCGGGATGCTGGGAGTTGCCTGGTTCATGCTCACCTTCGTCGTCCCGTACCTGATCTCGATGACCGGCTGGCTCTGGGCCAACCTGGCCAGCGGCTCGCCGAGCAGCGCGGTCTTCTGGGAGTCCCTCGCGGTGGCTGTGTTCGTTCTGCTGACCGTCGTCGGTCCGCCCCTGCTGGGGTGGCGGGAACGGCGGCTGCGTCGGCGTGGGGTCTTGATGTGACACCGCTGCGCATCCGGCTGCTCTGGCGGCTCGGCACCCTGGTCGTGATCTGTGCCCTGCTCTGGTACGCCGTCGTCTATGCCTGGCCCGGGCTGGTCGGAAACGCTGTCGGCTCGGTCGCAGAGGAACGCGCGGAGCCGTGCCTACCCGGTCACGCAGTGCCCTTGATGCACAGTCCGCACGTTCCCCGAGCGCGGCCGCCCACGTCGAGTACAACTCGCTGCCGCCCACGTCGGGACCGCACTTCAGCTTCGCACCGGCGTTGGGCGAATACGGCACGCCTGTGGCCGACGGCCTGACCGTGCACGCCCTGGAGCACGGTCACATCGCAGTCCTGTACGCCACTGACACCCCCGAAGACGGGATCGACATCCTGCGCGGTCTGAGCAACGACTACCCCCGGGATGTTCTCCACGCGCCCTACCCCGACCTGCCGCACGGAATCGCGGTCACCGCCTGGGGGCGCCTCGACACGACAGCCGACGTGGACGCCGACCGCCTGCGCGTGTTCATCGAGCAGCTCCGCGGCCGGTACGACCACGGCTGGACCGGGCCGCCTCGCTGCGGGTGACCGGCGCCAGGGATCCCGTGCCGCTGCTCGGCTCAGCGGTCGTGTGGATGGATGCGTAGCCCGCTCACTTCGGCCAGCCCGTCGTAGACCCGGTCGGGCGCCGGCAGTCCGAGTAGTTGTGCCCGCACCTTGCGCCGCTCGCGCAGCGAGCGGACGCCAGCCAGAACCTCCATCACGACGATCTCGGTGGTCGCCAGGTCCGCGCGCGCTCGATGAGCAACGAACGTAGCGTGACATACACGCAACTCTCGGTCGGCGAGACAACTCGATCCAGGCTGAGGTGTCGACCACGATCACCCGCGCAGCCAGTTCTGCACGGCCGGATCCGCCCGTCGCAACTCGTCGAGATCACCGATCCAGCCGATGCCCAAGAGTGCCAGCAGCCCCGTGTGCAGTCGCTGACGTCCCCGCCCAAGCTGTGCAAGGCCCCGTCCGCAGCCACTGGCAGGCTGGCCGGATCATGACTGTCGACCCCGCGCTGGTCACCACCCAGCGGCTGACCCTGCGTAGGCCGACCGCGGGCGACCTGCCCGAGGTCTACTGCGTGCACGGCGACCCCGCGACCCAGCGCTTCAACCCCGACGGCCCCGACCGCGACCTCGCCGCCAGCGGACGCCGGCTGGACGAGTGGCTGGCGCACTGGGCCGCGCACGGCTTCGGTTACTGGAGCGTCTGCTCGTCGGCCGGCGGGGACGTGCTCGGGTTCGGCGGGATCCGACTGGAGGAGTGGGCGTGCGCGCCGGTGCTGAACCTGTACTACCGGCTGGCGCCCGCGGCGTGGGGGCGGGGAATCGCGACCGAACTGGCGCGGGCGGCCATCGACCTGGGCCGGCAGGTCCGTCCCGACCTGCCGGTGCAGGCCTACACGCCCGAGGACAACGTTCCGTCACAACGGACGGCGGCGGCCGCCGGGCTGGTCCGCCGCCCCGATCTGGATCGACGGCAGAGGGGCTACCTCGAGGTCGTCTTCCGCGGGTCGAGCCCGCCGTAGGCTCCGTTCGACCGCCGGGTGCGAGGGATGGTGCGTGGTGGACGAGATCGGCGTGACCGGCGCGGTCGGGGCGGTGCTCGCGGCCTTCGGCCTGTCCGGCGCGGCCGGCCTCAACGCCTGGCTCCACTGCTCGGGATCGGCCTCGCCGACCGGATCGGAGTGGTCGACCTCCGCTCGCCGTACGACTGGCTGTCCTCGGTTCCCGGGCTTGTCGTCGTCGGGACGCTGCTCCTGCTCGACATGGTCGGGGACAAGGTCCCCGCGCTGGACTCCGTCCTGCATGCCATCGGCCTGGTCGTCGCACCGGCGTCCGGCGCCGTGCTGTTCGCCGCCCAGACCGACCTGAACAGCGGGCTCCCGCCGGCTGTCGCCGTACTGCTGGGCGCGCTCACCGCCGAGGGGGTGCACGCCGGGCGCACCGCCGTACGGCCTTGGATCACCGCCTCCACCGCGGGTGTGGGCAATCCGGTGGTGTCGGCGACCGAGGACGGCGCGTCCCTCGCGGTGACCCTGCTGGCGTTCCTCGTACCGGTGCTCGCCTTTCTGCTGGTGTTGGCGCTGCTCGTGCTGCTGCTCGTCCTCGTCCTGCGAGCCCGCCGCTGGCTGCGACGCCGGCGGAGCTGATTTTGATCAGGTCACCTGGTCGTCGTACATCGTCCGGGGCTCTATGTCGTGGGGGACGATCGACTTTGATCAGGTGAGCTGATCAAAGTCGATAGGGGCGGGGAACTCCCACGGTTAAGGTCGCGGCGTGACGGCCGGCGGGGACGTGGACATCCGGGTCGAGGATCTGGGCAAGACGTTTCGGGTCCCCGAGCGGGAGGCGGGCCTACGGGCCTCGCTGCGCAGCCTGGTTCGGCGTACGCACCGGGACGTCCACGCCGTGACCGACGTCAGCTTCGACATCGCACCTGGAGAGATGGTCGGCTTCCTCGGGCCGAACGGCGCGGGCAAGACGACGACGCTGAAGATGCTCTCGGGACTGCTCGTCCCGACCGGCGGCCACGCGACCGTGCTCGGGCACGTGCCCTGGCAGCGCGAGCGGGACTACCTGCGGCGGATGACCCTGATCATGGGCAACCGCAACCAGTTGCAGTGGGACATCCCGGCGCTGGACTCCTTCGAGCTGAACCGTGCGATCTACCGCATCCCCGACGCCGAGTTCCGCGCGTTGCGCGACGAGATCGTCGAGCTCCTGGAGATCGGCGACCTGGTCCGCAAGCCGGTGCGCAACCTGTCCCTGGGCGAGCGGATGAAGGCAGAGATCGCCGCCGCCCTGCTGCACCGGCCGCAGGTGCTCTTCCTGGACGAGCCGACGATCGGGCTCGACGTGACGATGCAGAAGCGGATCCGCTCATTCCTGGCCGAGTACAACCGCCGGTACGGCGCGACGATGCTGCTGACCAGCCACTACATGGCCGACGTACAGGCGCTGTGCCGCCGGGTCGTCGTGATCGACCACGGCGCGATCCTGTACGACGGCAGCCTGCGCGAGCTGTCCAGCCGCTACTCCCCGCACCAGACGATCAGCGTCACCCTGGACGACCAGGCCGCCGAGCTGTCGGCGTACGGCGAGGTGCTCAGCGCCGCCGAGGGCCGCTACGCGTTGCGGGTCGCCAAGGAGCAGACCTCGGCGGTCGCGGCTCGGTTGCTCGCGGCGTACGACGTTCGTGACCTGACCATCGAGGACCCACCCGTCGAGGACGTGATCGAGCAGGTCTTCGCCGGGTCGGCGACGACCGTGGAGGTGACCCGGTGACAACGTTCCTGGACCTGCACGTGCCGGGACGGCCACTGCTCATGCCGAACCCCTGGGATGTGGGCACGGCCAGAGTGCTTGCCTCACTCGGCTTCCAGGCGCTCGCGACGACCAGCGGCGGTCACGCGGCCACGCTGGGCCGCATGGACGGCGAGGTGACCCGCGAGGAGGCGCTGGCTCATGCCGCGCAGATCGCCGCCGCGGTGGACGTACCGGTGTCGGCCGATCTGGAGAGCGGCTTCGGCACCGACCCCTCGGCGGTCTTCGACACCGTCACGGCCGCCGCCTCGACCGGGTTGGCGGGGTTCTCGATCGAGGACTACAGCGGTGACCCGGGCAGGGGGCTGTACGACGTGTCACAGGCCGCCGACCGGGTACGAGCGGCCGCCGAGGCCGCGCAGGGCATGGTGCTGACCGCCCGGGCGGAGAACTTCTTCCGTCACCGCGAGCCCGATCTGGCCGACACGATCCGCCGGCTGCAGGCCTACCAGGAGGCAGGGGCGGGCGTTCTCTACGCGCCCGGCCTGGCCGATGTCGCCGACGTTCGCCGGGTGATCGAATCGGTGGACCGGCCGGTCAACGTGCTCGCCTGGCCCGGCCTCGGGTCGGTCGCTGACCTCGCGGCGGCCGGCGCCGCTCGAATCTCAGTCGGAGGAGCGTTCGCGTACGCCGCACTCGGCGCGCTCGTCCAAGCCGGGCACGAACTGCTCGACGACGGCAGCTTGGCCTTCCTGGACCGGGCCGGTGACGGTCGCCGGCAGGCCCGAATCGCGTTCACCGACCCGCCGCCGCGTTGACCGTCTCGGCGGGTCGCCGCCGGCTGACCGGCCTGCCCGGGGTCTACGCCGTCACGATGCGGACCGCGGTGCAGATCCAGTTCCAGTACCGCGCGGCGAACTATGCCTACCTGCTCGGCATGATCGCCGAGCCGGTGATCTACCTGGTGGTCTGGTCCACTGTTGCACGGTCGCAGGGCGGCGACGTCGACGGCATCACGGCCGGCGAGTTCGCGGCGTACTACATCGTGTGGACGCTGGTCCGGAACATGAACATCGTCTTCACGCCGTACGGCTGGGAGGAACGGATCCGGCGCGGTGTGCTGTCCGGGATGCTCGTGCGGCCGGTACACCCCATCCACTATGACATCGCGTTCTTCGCCGGCTGGAAGTTCGTGGCCATCCTGCTGTGGCTCCCGATCGCTGCGGTGCTGACGCTCATCTTCCGGCCCACGTTCGACGTGAACCTGCTGGAGGCGGCGGTGTTCCTGGTCGCGATCTGGGGGGCGTTCCTGATCCGCACCATGCTGCTCTGGCTGCTGGGCATGGTGACGTTCTGGACGACCCGGGTCAGTGCGCTCTACGACCTCTACTTCACCGCGGAGCTGCTGCTGTCCGGGCGGCTGCTGCCGCTGGCCCTGATGCCGGCGTGGGCGGGGACGCTGGCCGACGTGCTGCCGTTCAAATACACGTTCGGCTATCCGATCGAGGTGCTGGCCACTGACCTGTCCACCGCCGAACTCCTGACCGGGCTGCTCATCCAGGCCGGCTGGGTGCTGGCCTCGACCGCGCTGATGGCGCTGGTCTGGCGGGTCGCCGTACGCCGCTACTCCGCGGTGGGCAACTGATGGCCACCCGCGACCGGCTGGCCATGACGTACCTGCGGGTCGCCGCGCTCAACGAACTGCAGTACCGGGTGAACTTCTTCCTGAGCATCGTCCAGTCGCTGGTCGCGGTCGGCACCGCGCTGGTCGTGCTGGCCTTGGTCTTCTCGCACACCGACTCGCTGGGGGGCTGGTCCAGCGACGAGCTGCTCGTGGTGATGGGCGTCTACGTCCTGATCGGCGGGGTGATCCGGTCGATCATCCAGCCGAACATGCAGCAGCTCATGGAGGACGTGGAGGAGGGGACGCTGGACTACGTCCTGACCAAGCCGGCCGACGCCCAGCTGCTCGTGAGCATCCGCCGGTTCGGGCTGTGGCAGGCCGTGGACGTGCTGGTGGGACTGCTGCTCGTCGGCATCGCGCTGATCCGGCTGGACACGGGAGTCGCCGTCTGGTCGGTGCTGGCCTTCGTCCTCGCTCTGGTGCTGGGCGGCCTGGACGTCTACTGCTTCTGGCTGCTGCTGACCTCCTCGGCGTTCGTGCTGACCCGCGTGAACTTCCTGGTCGAGCTGTTCGATGGGATGTACCAGGCCGGTCGCTGGCCGGTGACGATCTACCCCGGCTGGCTGCGGATCGGCTTCACCTTCCTGGTGCCGCTGGCGTTCGCCGTGACGGTGCCGGCCTCGGCCCTGACCGGCCGGCTGTCGGGCTGGCTGCTGCTCGGCGCCGTGGTGTTCACGGCCGTGTTGTTCGCGCTGACGCGGTACGTGTGGTCGCGCTCGCTACGGCGGTACTCCGGCGCCTCCGCCTGACTGGAGGGCCACGGCTGGCAGGATGGCGCTGATGAGCACCCCCGGCCTGGCACATCGACCCGTCATGGCGCCCCTCCTGGCCGCCCTGGTCGCGGCGGTGCTGACGGTGCTGGGTGTCCTCGCGTGGGGCGCCTTCGAGCGGGTGCCGTGCGAGGGGTTCGGCTGTCTCGGCCCGGCATTGATCGCCGTGGTGACCATCCCGACGGCGGCGACCCTGCTCGGCTGGCTGCTGCTGCGTGCCTTCGGCGTCCCGCGAGCCTTCCTCGTCGCCGCCCTCACGCTGGCCTCGGCCTGGCTGCTGGGCGGCACCGTCTCGCTGCCCGAGCAGATCGAAACCGTCTACTGGGCGCTGCCGGCCCTGTGCGCCGCCGCCTGGACGTGGGCGCTGACCCCTGGCCGGGCCAATCGCGCGCTGGCCCTGGCCGGCGGCCTGGCCGCCGTCGGGCTGGCCGGCTTCCTCTGGCAGCAATGGTCCTCCGAACGCGACGCCGAGGCGAGGTTGGACGCGACGGACGCCCCGCAGCTGATCCTCGACGACGAACGATGGGACCTGATCAGCACCGACGTCACGCAAGACTCGTTCGGCACGCTCTACGAGACCAGCGACGGCGTACGCCTGTCCGTCACCGCCGCCGAGGAACCAGCCGACGCCGATCCCGCGGACTGCGCGGAGGTCACTGCGGCCGTGCTGGACCAGCCTGGCGAGACCTGCACCGATCTCGGCACCGGGGTGTGGGAGGTGAGGACCGGATCGGTGACCACGCACGTGGGCTTTCGGGACGGCGCGCTGATCGGGTTCGATCCGCTCTACCCGGACGCGCTGCAGGCCGACGAGGTCAGCGATCTGCTCGCCGGAGTGCGGGCGACCAGCGGAGCCGAGCTCCGGGACCTGCTGCGACTGAGCCTGGACCGTTCGGCGGAGCGGTGAGCCCGCTCCAGGTGGCAGATTGTCGGTGGCCGATGCCACAGTGCCGGTGACGTCAGGACAGCTCTCGAGGAGGCGGCAGATGCCCACACGTGACACGAACTGGCCCGAAGGAACGCCGTGCTGGACCGACCTGATGGTCCCGGACGGTGACGCCGCCCGGGCCTTCTACGGCGGACTGTTCGGTTGGGACTTCGAGGTCGGCGGTGAGGAGACCGGCTTCTACAGCCAAGGCAAGCTCGGCGGCCGGACGGTGGCCGGGATCGGGCAGACGATGCCTGGCCAGGAAGGGCCGCCTCCGGCCTGGACGACCTACCTGGCCGCCGACGACGTGGACGCCGTCGTGGCGCGGATCAGCGAGGCCGGCGGGACCGTGTTCATGCCGACCATGGACGTCATGGGCTTCGGCAGGATGGCCGTGGCCGCCGATCCGACCGGTTGCGTGTTCGGCCTGTGGCAGGGCTTGTCCCACACCGGCTTCCAGCGCTACAACGAGGCCGGCGCCGTGGTGTGGAACGAGGGGCACGTCCTGGACTTCGCAGCGGCCAAGGCGTTCTACGAAGCGGTCTTCGGGTACACGTTCACCGACGTCGGTGGCGGCGACTTCCACTACGTGACCACCGAGGTGAACGGCGAGACCGTCGGCGGCATCGGTGACTCGGCGGACGGTACGGCGGCCTGGCTGACCTACTTCCAGGTTGAGGACGCCGACGCGATGGCCGCTCGAGCTACCGAACTCGGCGGGTCGGTGGTCAGCGACGCGCGCGACTCGGACTTCGGACGGATCGTCGAGCTGGCCGGACCGGCCGGTGAGCGGTTCGCGCTGATCGTCCCGCCGCCGTCGAGCTGAGCTGAGCCGAGCCGTTGGCCCACGGGGGACCGGAGGTGGATCGCCGGCTGCGGTGGGCCGGCTGCCTCAACGTGCGTGATCTTGGCGGACTGCCGACGAACGACGGACACCGGATCCGCTCGGGTGCCCTGATCCGTTCGGACAGCCCGCACTGGCTGAGCGAGCAGGGCATGGCCGCGGTGCGGGCGGTTCCTGTCCGGCTGGTTCTCGACCTGCGCTCCGCCGACGAGGTCGAGCGTGATCCGAGCCCGTTCGTCGATTCGACGGCGTACCGCCTGCTGCCGCTGATCGATCCCAGCCGGGAGCACGAGCGCGACCCGGACGACGAGCGGTCGCACCCGGCGACGTACATCGGCAGCCTGCGCCGCAACCGCGAACGGATCGCCGCGGCGGTAGCCGAGATCGCCGACGCGCCGGACGGAGCGGTGCTCGTGCACTGCCACTCGGGCAAGGACCGGACTGGCATCGTCGTCGCACTGGTCCTGCGGATGGCCGGGGTCGACCCAGAGCACATCGCGGTGGACTACGCGCTGAGCGCGCAGTGCCTACAGGAGCGCTCCGACCAGTGGCTCGCGGCGATCGACGACGAGCGGGAGCGCGCCCGCGAACGCGAGATGGCCAGGACCGACCCCGAGACCATGGTCGAGTTCCTGCATGCCCTCGATGAGCAGTACGGCGGTGTCGAGTCCTACCTGCTCGACATCGGCGTGAGCCCGGAACGGCTGGACCGGCTCCGGGAGCGGCTGCTCGATCAGGTTGACTAGGGCCATGCCCCTGAGCGGTGAGTACGAGCCGAGCCCCTCCAAGTGGGCCCGCGAGCAGGTCGAGGAGTACGAGGGCTCCGGCGGTACCGCCGGCACCACCATGGGCGGCCGGCCGGTCGTCATCCTCACCACCGTCGGGGCCAGGACCGGCAAGCTGCGCAAGACGCCGCTGATGCGAATCGAGCACGGCGGCGACTACGCGGTGGTCGCCTCGATGGGTGGTTCCGACCAGCACCCGGTGTGGTACTTCAACCTGCTCGCGAACGGCGATGTCGAGCTGCAGGACGGACCGGTGCGGCAGGACATGACCGCCCGCGAACTCAGCGGCGACGAGCGGGCGCAATGGTGGGAGCGGGCCGTGGCGGCGTTCCCGACTTACGCCGACTACGAGCTCAAGACCAGCCGGCTGATCCCGGTCTTCGTGCTGGAGCCGACCAGCACTTCCTAGGCGTCTCTCGGCGTGTCTTGCACAATCCCTAGATTTAGGTAGAGACGCCGATACGCTCCCTGACCATGGATCCGGTGCGCAACCCCTACGCCCCCGGTGCCGGGCAACGCCCGCCCGAGCTGGCTGGCCGGGACGCCGAACTCGCCGCGTTCGACGTCGTACTGGAGCGCGTGGCCCGGGGTCGGCCGGAGCGCTCGCTCGTGCTGACCGGCCTGCGCGGGGTCGGCAAGACGGTGCTGCTCAACCACCTTCGCTCGGCCGCCATCGCGCGCGGCTGGGGCACCGGCAAGCTGGAGGCCAGACCCGATCAGTCGATCCGGCGGCCGATCGCGAGCGCGCTGCACCTGGCCGCCCGCGAGCTGGCCGGCCGGCACCGGGATCCCGAGCGGGTCGAGGACTTCCTCGGGGTGCTCAAGGCCTTTGCGCTGCGCGCCTCGGCCGGCGCTCCCCTGCGCGAGCGCTGGCAGCCCGGCATCGACGTACCGGCGACCAGCGGGCGCGCGGACTCCGGCGACATCGAGATCGACCTGGTCGAGTTGCTCACCGACGCCGCCGCCGTGGCGAGGGACGTCGGTGTCGGTGTCGCCCTGTTCATCGACGAGATGCAGGACCTCGGCCCGGACGACGTCTCGGCGCTGTGCGCGGCCTGCCACGAGCTGGCCCAGGCCGGTGCCCCGCTGATCGTCGTCGGCGCCGGCCTGCCGCACCTGCCCGCGGTGCTCTCCAGCAGCAAGAGCTACTCCGAGCGGCTGTTCCGCTACGTCCGGATCGACCGGCTGGACCGTACGGCGGCCGACCTCGCGCTGCGGGCACCGGCCGACCGCGAAGGGGTGGACTTCAGCCTCGAGGCCCTGGACGCCCTGTACGCCGCCGCCGAGGGCTACCCCTACTTCGTGCAGGCCTACGGAAAGGTCACCTGGGACGTCGCGGCGGCCTCGCCGATCACCGCCGACGACGTCCGGGTGGCCGGTCCGGCCGCCGAGGCTGAGCTGGCCGTGGGCTTCTTCGGCTCTCGCTTCGAACGCGCCACCCCGGCCGAACGCGACTACCTGCGCGCGATGGCTGACCTCAGCGACTCCGAGCAGCCGGTCTCCACCGCGGAGGTGGCCCGGACCCTGGACCGCAAGCCCGCCTCGCTGTCCCCCGCCCGCGACACGCTGATCAAGAAGGGCCTGGTCTACTCCGCCGCACGCGGCTCGATCGCGTTCACCGTTCCCCACTTCGGCCGCTACCTGCGCGGCCAGCCCGGCTGAGCGCCGCCGTACCGGAGATCTCGTGGGTGCGACGCTCGCGCAAGGTGCGCAGGTGGACTGCGGCCCAGCTGCGGTAGGGGCGCCAGGCCTCGGCGAGGTCCTCGAGCGACGCGCTCGCTCCGTACTGCTCGCTCACCTCAGCCTCCAGCCGCCGTTCCTGTCGGGGCAGGAGGTCTGGTGCGTTGGCGCCGCGCACGACGACCAGCTCGGCGGCGAACGGCCCCAGTCCCTTGACCGTCTGGACCGCCGTGACGGCATCCTCGGGGGTCATCGCTCGCAACGAGGCGCCGGCGAGCCGGCCCTCGAGGGCGGCCTCGGCGACCGCGCGCAGGTACTCCGCCTTGCGGCCCGGTAAGTCGAGATCGAGTCCGAGCAACACGGCCGGCGCCGGGAATGCGCCGGCGTCGCCGTACCGCTCGATGAGGTCGGTCCGCAGTCGCGCGGCCTGCACGATGCGGATCCGCTGGGAGAGCACCGACCAGGCCGCCGCCTCGTACGGCGAGTGGAATCCGCAGGGGCGGAGCCCTGGCAGCTGCTCCTGGGCGGCGGCGATGACCGGGTCGCGATCACCGACGTCGGGCCAACCCCGGCCGTCCACGTCCAGGGACAGGAAGCGCTCGACCTGCGCGGCTGCCGCATCGAGCTCGCCGGGACCCACCAGATGCAGCTGCGCCGTCGTGCCTTCCTGCCGCACCGTGACCTCGACCCGACGCCAGTCCCCCTCGGCGCAGAACACCGTGTGCAGGTCCGCCGTACCGGTGCCGGCCAGAGCCGTGGGCGCGAACCCTTCCCAGAATCGCTTGCTCGTCGCCAGCGACCAGGGCCCGAGCACCTCGGTGGTCCGTTCGAGTCGCGCCACGGCGAAAGGCTACGGCGGGCGCTGACGCGGCGCCGTTAGGTTCGAGAGCATGGTCTCCCAACTCTTCGACACCGACGCCTGGGTCGCCGTACCCGACCTCGACTTCGCCGACATCACCTACCACCGGGCGGTTGACGCGGCCGTGGTCCGGATCGCGTTCGACCGGCCGGAGGTGCGCAACGCGTTCCGGCCGCAGACCGTCGACGAGTTGCTCCGCGCCCTGGACCACGCCCGGCTGGACACCGCCGTCGGGTGCGTCCTGCTCACCGGCAACGGCCCGTCGGCCAAGGACGGCGGGTGGGCCTTCTGCTCCGGTGGCGACCAGCGGGTCAGGGGCAAGGAGGGCTACGAGTACGGAGGAGCGCCCGGTGGCGGCCGGTTGCACATCCTCGAGGTCCAGCGGTTGATCCGCACCATGCCCAAGGTCGTCGTCTGCGTCGTACCGGGGTGGGCGGCCGGCGGCGGGCACAGCCTGCACGTCGTCTGCGACCTGACCCTGGCCAGCGCCGAGCACGCCCGGTTCAAGCAGACCGACGCCGACGTCGGCAGCTTCGACGGCGGGTACGGCTCGGCGTACCTGGCCCGGCAGGTGGGCCAGAAGTTCGCCCGGGAGATCTTCTTCCTCGGCGCGGAGTACGACGCCACGGACGCCCACCGGATGGGGATGGTCAACGCCGTCGTCCCGCACGCCGAGCTGGAGCGCACGGCGCTGGACTGGGGCCGGCGGATCACCGCGAAGAGCCCGACTGCGCAGCGGATGCTGAAGTTCGCCTTCAACGCCGTCGACGACGGCCTGGTCGGCCAGCAGGTGTTCGCCGGCGAGGCGACCCGGCTGGCCTACCTGACAGCGGAGGCGGCCGAGGGCCGCGACGCGTTCCTGGCCAAGCGGGCGCCGGACTGGTCGCCGTACCCCTGGCAAGTCTAAACTCGTGCTGCGCAGGTCCCGTGTAACACAGGAGACAGCCATGACAAACCTGACTCTCGTGATCGATGACGACGTCCTGAAGCGCGCCCGGATCAAGGCACTCGAGCAAGGGACCTCGGTCAACGCCTTGGTTCGCGACTACCTGGCCAAGCTCGCCGGGGAATCTGACGCAAAGCAGGCGATGGCCGAGTTCCTGGCCATCGTCAAGGGATCGGGGGCCAGCAGCGGCAGCGGGGGGCGCACCTGGACCCGCGACGAGCTGTATGACCGGAACTAAGGCCTTCATCGACACCAACATCTTCGTCTACGCAGTCGACGAAAGCCCCAGCGAACGGCGTAAGCACGACATAGCAGCACATCTTCTGGCCGAGGACAAGAGCGCCCGTGCGGTCAGTACGCAGGTGCTCCAGGAGTTCTACGTGACGGTGACACGCACCCTCAACACGCTCATGTCTCCCGAGCGGGCAGGCCAGGCCGTCCGGCGGATGTCCACCCTGGATGTCGTCCGCCTGGATGAGTCGCTCGTACTCGAGGCGATCAGCACCAGCCAGACAGCCATGATGTCACTGTGGGACGCCCTCATCGTCGAGGCGGCGCGCACGGCGGGATGCGCGCGGATTCTGACCGAGGATCTGAGCCACGGGCAGGTCGTCCGCGGCGTCGAGGTGGTCAACCCGTTCCTGGGCTGACGTCGTCAGTGGATCCGCGTCACCCGTGACGCGGATCCACTGACAACCTCCGCAGGCGCAGGAGGGCAGCCAGCACGTCGGCGAAGGCGGCCGGCGAGTCGACCCGGTACGCCGCCGCCGTGTCGCCCGGCCCGACCTTCACACCGACGTCACCGGGGCGCAGCCGGGCGAAGGCGTTCTCGTCGGTGACGTCGTCGCCGGCGAAGACCACCGCATCGGCCTGGACCGACGCCCGCAACGCGTCCAGGGCCACGCCCTTGTCCGCCGCGAGCACCGACACGTCGACCACCGCCTTGCCGCGGGTCACGTGCAGATCGTCCCAGTGGGCGAGCAGGTATTCCGCCTCACTGGTGGCCGCCGCCGCGGCAGCGGGAGAGGCGGTGCGCACGTGCAACACCGCGCTGATCGGCTTGCGTTCGACGTGTACGCCGTCGTACCGACCGGCGATGTCCTCGAAGCCGCGGGTCAGTTCGGCCAGCCGCTCGGCCCGTTCGGCGTCGAAACCCGGAACCGGCTCGCTACCCCACTGCGCGCCGTGGCTGCCGACGAAGCGAACCGGCTCGGGCAGGCCGGACAACCGGACCAGGTCGGCCAACGCCCGCCCGGACAGCAGGGCCACCGTCGTGCCGGGTAGCCCCGTCAGCTCGCGCAGACCGGCCACGCTGGCCGGCAGCGGCGCAGAGGTCGAGGGGTCGTCCACGATCGGCGCCAGGACGCCGTCGAAGTCGACGGCGACCAGCAACCGCGGTACGGCGGCGGCCGCGGCCAGGGCGGCGGACAGGTCGGGACTCACGAGTTCAACGCGGCGAAGAACGACGACGCCCAGTGGTCGAGGTCGTAGCGACGCACGGTCCGGCGCATCGCCCGCATCCGGCGGGCCTGCTCACCGGGTGAGAGCTCCAGCGCGTCCCGCAGCGCCTGCTTGACGCCGGCGATGTCGTGCGGGTTGACGAGGAACGCTTGCCGGAGTTCGGCCGAGGCGCCCGCGAACTCCGAGAGTACGAGCGCCCCGCGCAGGTCGCTGCGCGAGGCGACGTACTCCTTGGCGACCAGGTTCATCCCGTCCCGGTACGGCGTCACGGCCATCACGTCGGCCGCCCGGTACAGCGCCGCCAGTTCCTCGCGGGGCATCGACTGGTGCAGATAGTGCACGGCCGGTCCCCCGATGCCGCCGAACTCGCCGTTGATGTGCCCGACGGTGCGCTCGATCTCCTCGCGCATCGTCACGTAGTGTTCGATCCGCTCGCGGCTGGGGGTCGCCACTTGCACGAGGACGGTCTGCGGTGCGCGCACGGAGCCGTCCTCGAGCAACTCCTGGAACGCCTCCAGGCGCACGCCGATGCCCTTGGTGTAGTCCAGGCGGTCCACACCGAGGATGATCTTTTCGGGGTTGCCCAGTTCGGCTCGGATCTGCCGCGCCCGCTCGACGACCGGCGCCGAAGCGGCCATCGCGTCGTAGCTGTGGGTGTCGATCGAGATGGGGAACGACGAGGCCTGCACCCGCCGCCCTTCGTACTCCACGGTGTTGCGGCTGGGCCGGACGTCGAACAGGCGCCGGGCGATGAGCAGGAAGTTCTGCGCGCCCATCGGCCGCTGGAATCCGATCAGGTCCGCGCCGAGCAGTCCGGCCATGATCTGCCGCCGCCAGGGGACTTGCATGAACAGTTCCATCGGCGGGAACGGGATGTGCAGGAAGAAACCGATGCGCAGATCCGGCCGCAGCTCCCGCAGCATCCGCGGGACCAGCTGGAGCTGGTAGTCGTGCACCCAGACCGTGGCCCCGTCGCCGGCGGCCTGCGCCGCGGCCTCGGCGAAGCGCCGGTTGACCGACACGTAGCTGTCCCACCACGAGCGGTGGAAGGCCGGGGGTTGAACGACGTCGTGGTACAGCGGCCACAGCGAGGCGTTGGAGAAGCCCTCGTAGTAGCGGTCCACCTCCTCCGCGGACAGCGGCACCGGAACCAGGTGCAGGCCCTCGTGGTTGAAGGCCGGCTCGGCCGGCCCGGCCGCACCAGACCAGCCCAGCCAGGCGCCGGAACGGGCCCGCATGAACGGCTCGAGGGCAGTCACGAGGCCGCCCGGGCTGCGCTGCCAGCGCACCTCGCCCTCCGGCGTGCGGACCTGGTCGACTGGCAACCGGTTGGCCACGATCACGACGTCGCTGCCTCGAGAGTTCACTGCCGCCACCCTAGAGGCGAGTGCGGGGATCGGCGCGCCCAGCCTGCTCAGCGGTCGCGGGTGGGAGGCTCGCCCTGATCGAGCGCGGCCTGGGCCGCGACCGCGTCGTACGCGCACGACAGGTCCAGCGACTCGGCCCGCGGCGGCGTACTCGGCGATCCGTCGGTCGGCGGCGGCGGCGCGCCCGACG
>JACCSC010000267.1 GCA_013813215.1 Geodermatophilaceae bacterium
GCCGACACTCCGCCCCGGCGCAGTCCCGCAGCCGATCCAGCATGGCCCGCGCCCGGGCCTGGACGGTGGAGTAGCTGGGGTTGCCGGCCAGGTTGTTGAGCTGGTAGGGGTCGGCGACCATGTCGTAAAGCTCGACCTCGTCCGTCTCGTGGTACTCGATGTACATCCACTGCTTGGCCCGCACGGCCGTCCAATGGTTCGGCCCGGTCAGGCTGCGCGGGCCGACCATCATCAGGATGGGCCGGTCCGCCCAGGTCTGCGGGTTGCGCGCCAGCGGCACCAGCGACTTCCCGTCCACGACGATGGTCGGCGTCGCGCCGGCCAGCCCGGCGAACGTCGGGGCCAGGTCGACCAGGCTGACCGGCTGGTCGCGGATGCCACCGGCGGGGAAACCTGGGCCGCGCACGACGATCGGGACCGAGATCCCCGCCTCGTAGGGGAAGGCCTTGCCGGCGTGGATGCGGTGTTCGCCCTGCATGAAGCCGTTGTCGGAGGTGAAGGCGATGATCGTGTTGTCCAGCTCGCCGGAGGCGGCCAGGGCATCGACGATCCGGCCGATGCCCTCGTCCACCGAGAGCAGGGACTCCAGCCGCTGCTGGTAGGCCTCTGTCATCGCCTCCTGCAGCAGAGGGGTGAGCAGCTGGCGGTCGCCCACCTCCGAGGCCTTGTCCGAGACGTCGGCCTCGTTGAAGCTCGGGTCGTCGCGGGGGAGTTCGAGATCGGCGAAGGCGTCGCGATGCCGTGGCGCGGGCACCGTCGTCTGCATCTGGATGCCGAGGGTGTTGATCGGGTCGTCGCTCTCCACCGGAGTACCGGAGTGCGGTCCGTAGAACGACGTCACGAGGAACAGCGGCTCGGCCTGCGGCACCCGTTCGGAGATGATGTCGACCGTGATGTCGGCCAGCAGGTCGGTCTGGTAAATCCCGTCGTACTGCCGCTTGACCCCGTTCTGCAGCATCTTGGTCGAGAAGAAGTCACCACCTACGGTGATGGCGTTCCAGTCGTCCCATCCCGGCGGTGACGCGACCGGCCTCGAGGTGGCGTACTTGTTGAGGTACTTGCCCACGTACGCCGTCTGGTATCCGGCATCGTCGAGCCAGGTGGCCACGGTCGAACTCTCGTCGAACGCCTCCCAACCGCCGAGCGGATGATCCGACGAGGCGTTGCCGAGCACGCCGTGGTTGTGCGCGTACTGCCCGGTGAGGATCGACGCCCGCGCCGGGCAGCACAGCGGGTATGCCGAGTACGACCGCGCGAACGTGGTCCCCTGCTTGATGAGCAGTTCCTGCAACCGGGTCATGACCCAGATCTCGTCGGCTCGCTGGTCGTCGGTGTAGATCAAGACGATGTTCGGCTTGGCGGCCGCCGCGGGCTCCGGGCCCTGCGCCACGGCCGGGACCGCCACGACGAGCGGCGCTGCGATGAGCGCGGACGTGATCAGCCTGGTCATGGTGAAACGCATTGGGGAACCCCCGAGAAGATCGGCCGGCCCTCAGGGTGACACGGCCGGCGTCGCAGGACAACAGCCAGAACTCCGATGGGGCCCGTGCGGTTGCTCACTACGCTGAACCACATGGCGTCTCGGCACATCCTCACCGCGGTGGCCTGGCCGTATGCCAGCGGTCCGCGGCACATCGGCCACGTCGCCGGCTTCGGCGTTCCGTCCGACGTCTTCAGCCGCTACCAGCGGATGGCGGGCAACGAGGTGCTGATGGTGTCGGGCACCGACGAGCACGGGACGCCCATCCTGGTCGCTGCCGAGCAGGAGGGCGTCCCGCCGAAGGAGCTCGCCGACCGGTACAACCGGATCATCGAGCAGGACCTGGTCTCGCTGGGGCTGTCCTACGACCTGTTCACCCGGACCACGACCCGCAACCACCACCAGGTCAGCCAGGACATCTTCACGACGCTGCACCAGAACGGGTACATCTTCCCGAAGACGACGATGGGCGCGATCAGCCCGTCGTCGGGCCGGACGCTGCCCGACCGCTACATCGAGGGAACCTGCCCGATCTGCGGCTTCGAGCACGCCCGCGGCGACCAGTGCGACAACTGCGGCAACCAACTGGACCCCATCGATCTGATCGACGCGCACAGCCGGATCAACGGCGAGACGCCGATCTTCGTCGAGACCGAGCACTACTTCCTCGACCTGCCGGCGTTCGTCGACACCCTCGGGCAGTGGTTGCAGAGCCGCACCAACTGGCGGCCGAACGTGTTGCGCTTCGCCATGAACCTGCTCGACGACGTCAAGCCCCGCTCGTACACCCGCGACCTCGACTGGGGGGTCCGGGTGCCGCTGGACGGCTGGCGGGACCGGCCGGACAAGCGGATCTACGTGTGGTTCGACGCTGTCGTCGGCTACCTGTCCGCCTCGATCGAGTGGGCCCGGCGCAGCAGCGACCCCGAAGCGTGGCGGCCGTTCTGGCAGGCCGAGGACGCCCGTGGCTACTACTTCATGGGCAAGGACAACATCGTCTTCCACGCCGAGATCTGGCCCGCGCAGCTGTCCGGCTACAACGGCGAAGGCGCCCACGGCGGTACGCCGGGACCGCTTGGCAAGTTGCACCTGCCGCACGAGGTCGTCTCCAGCGAGTTCCTCACGATGGAGGCGAAGAAGTTCTCCGCGTCGCGCGGCGTCGGCATCCTGGTCCGTGACTTCCTGTCCCGGTACGACGCCGACGCGCTGCGCTACTACCTCGCCGTGGCCGGCCCGGAGACGAGCGACACCGACTTCACCTGGGCGGAGTTCCTGCGTCGCAACAACGACGAGCTTGTCGCCGGCTGGGGCAACCTGGTCAACCGGTCGATCTCGATGGCGGCCAAGAACGTCGGCGCGATCCCGG
>JACCSC010000268.1 GCA_013813215.1 Geodermatophilaceae bacterium
GGCCCGGCCCGGCGTGCTCCCGATGAGCACCGGACAGGGGCTGGCCCTGCTGGACGCCGCGCTCGACGGCGCCGACCCGGTTGTCGTGGCCGCCCGCTGGGATCTGGCGGGGCTGCGCTCCCGCCCCGACGGGGTCCCGGCCGCGCTCCGCGGGTTGGTCGTCGCCTCGCGCCGCAGCGGCGTCCGCGAGGAGGACCTGCGCTCCCGGCTCGCAGCGCTGGACCCGGAGCAGATCAGGGACGAACTGCGCGACGTCGTACGCCGCCACGTCGCGAGCGTGCTGGCGCACCCCGACCCATCCACCGTGGACGTCGACACGACGTTCAACGCGCTGGGCTTCCAGTCGCTGTCCGCGGTCGAGCTGCGCAACCGGCTCAACGGCGACACCGGGTTGCGGCTGCCGGCCACGCTGGCCTTCGACCACCCCACGGTGAGCGCGGTGGCCGACTACCTCACCGAGGCACTGGCGCCGGCGCCGCCGCAGCCGGAGGAGACGCTGGAGCGGGCCCTCGACCAGCTCCGGCACGAGCTGTCCCGGCATGACGAGGACACCCGCGCCCGGGTGGTCGGCCTGCTGCACAGCGGCCTGAGCGACCCGGAGTCCGGCGTCGCCGAGCACGACATCGGAGCTGCCTCCGACGACGAGATCTTCGCCTTCATCGACAGCCAACTCTGACCGCCCGGACCAGGCGAGAGGCCCTCATGGCAACCGAGAACGAACTCCGCGACTACCTCAAGCGCGCCACCGTCGAGCTGACCGAAGCCCGACGGCGGATCGGCGAGCTGCAGGACGCCGGGCAGGAGCCGATCGCCATCACCGGGATGGCCTGCCGCTACCCCGGCGGTGGGGACACGGTGGAGGGCTTCTGGGAGCTGCTCACCGACGGGCGGACCGGCGTGGTCGAGGTGCCCGCGACCCGGTGGGACATCGACGAGCACTACGACCCCGACCGCAGCACCGTCGGCGGCGTCTACACCCGGCACGGCTCGTTCCTCTCCGACATCGCCGGCTGGGACGCGGGCTTCTTCGGTCACTCGCCGCAGGAGGCGCTGCGGATGGACCCGCAGCAGCGGCTGCTCATGGAGCTGGTGCACGAGGGCTTCGAGAACGCCGGGATCGCCCCGTCCCGGGCCGCGGGGACCCGCGCCGCGGTGATGGTCGGGTTCATGGACACCGTGCAGTACGGGCGGTTGGAGACCGACTGCTACGGGCCCGGCATCGCCGCCGACCCCTACTTCGGGCAGGGCGTGTCGGCCAGCGTGGTCGCCGGTCGGCTGGCCTACCACTACGACCTGCGCGGGCCCGCCATCACCCTCGACACGGCCTGCTCGTCGTCACTGGTCGGCGTCCACCTGGCCGGTCAGGCGCTCCGCCGGCGGGAGTGCGAGCTGGCGATCGCCGGCGGGGCCTTCCTCATCATGCGGCCCGACATCTACGTGCAGGGCTGCGCCACCTCCATGCTCGCCCCGGACGGGCGGTGCAAGACCTTCGACACCGCTGCCGACGGTTACGTCATGGGCGAGGGCGGCGGCATCGTCGTGCTGGAGCGGCTGTCCTCCGCGCTGCGCCACGGGCGCCGGATCCACGCGATCCTGCGCGGTTCGGCCATCAACCAGGACGGCCGGAGCAACGGCCTGACGGCACCGAACCGCGGGGCGCAGGTCGACGTGATCCGGCAGGCCCTCATCGCCGCGCGGCTGCGTCCCGACGACGTCGACTACGTCGAGGCGCACGGCTCGGGCACCCACCTCGGTGACGCGATCGAGCTGTCCGCGCTGCACGACGTCTTCGGTGGGCGGCCCGCGGAGCGGCCGCTGCACGTCGGCGCGGTCAAGACCAACCTCGGCCACACCCAGGCCGCGGCCGGCATCGCCGGACTGATCAAGACCGTGCTGGTCCTCGAGCGGGGCAAGGTGCCCGGCAACCTGCACCTGTCCGACCCGGCCGCAGCCATCCCGGCGGACGGCACCGTGCGGCCGGTGGCCGCGGCGTTGTCGCTGTCCACCGGCGACCGGCGCGCGGTGGCCGGGGTCAGCTCGTTCGGGTGGTCCGGGACGAATGCGCACCTCGTGCTGGAGGCCGCCCCGCCGGTGATCGACCGGGTGGAATCGGCGGAGGAGCCGGCCTCCACGCTGACCCTGCCGGTCTCGGCGGCCGGCGGCGCCGCCCTGCGCGAGCAGCTGGAGCAGCTCACCACCTGGATCGCCGAGCGGCCGCACCTCGACGCCGCGGACGTTGCGCACACCCTCGCGGTCGGCCGCTCCGCGCACGAGTTCCGGGTCGCTGTCCCGATCGCGGCCGACGGCTCGGACGTCCTGACCGCGCTGACCGCGGCGACCGCCCGGTCCGAAGCCGTCCGCCGGGTCCGCTCGCACCCGCGGGTCGCCTTCCTGCTCGACGGAACAGGGGACCAGTACGCCGGTGCGGCGCAGGCGCTCTATCGCAGCGAGCCGGTGTTCGCCGCCGCGGTGGAGCGGTGCCTGAGCGTGCTGTCCGAGCGCTGCGGGATCGACATCCGCGCCGAGCTCGACCCACCGGCCCTCGCCACCCCCGATCCGGGTGCCGCCGGGCTGTTCACCCGGCCCGGCGACGCGGGGGAGGGCAACCCCCTGGAGCAGGCCGAAACCGCGCACCCGTACCTGTTCACGATCGAGTACGCGCTGGCCACCCTGCTGCAGCACTGGGGCGTTCGGCCCGACGTCCTGATCGGCTACAGCCTGGGGGAGTACGTCGCTGCCTGCCTGGCCGGCGTGTTCACCCTCGACGACGCGCTGCACCTCATCGTCGAGCGGGCCCGGCTGATTGCCTCGGCCGCACCCGGCCGGATGGTGGCGGTGGCCGCGGACGAGCCCGTCGTGCACGCCGCGCTGGCCGCCGCCGACGTCGGCGGCATGGTGCGAGACGTCGACCGGATCGACGTCGCCGCGCTGAACGGTCCGGCCATGACCGTGCTCAGCGGCACCACCCGGGCCGTGGACGTGGTCACCCGCACCCTGCTCGCCGAGGGCATCGCCTGCCGGCCGATGCGCACGGTGCACGCCTTCCACTCCAGCCTGCTCGAACCCGTCCGGGACAAGCTGGCCGCCCTGGTCAGCGCGGTGCCCCGGCAGGCCCCTCATACGACGATCGTGTCCAACCGGACCGGGGCCGTGCTCAGCGCGGAGGAGGCGACGGACCCGGAGTACTGGGCCGACCACCTGATCAGCCCGGTCCGGTTCGCCGACGGCGTGCGGCAGTGCCTCGAGGAGTCGGTGGACGTCTTCGTCGAGCTGGGTTGCGGGCAGACCCTGGCCGGGCTCGCCCGGCAGAACCTGCCCGGTGACGCCGATGTCGACGTGTTCGGCACGCTGCCCGCCCGCTGGAACGCCGCCAGCACGCCGGACCTGCGCGGAGCACTGCTCGGCACCTGCGGGCGGCTGTGGGAAGCGGGGGTCGACGTCGACTGGTCGGCGACCGGTCGGGCCGACGCGCGGATCGTCACGCTGCCCACCTACCCGTTCCAGCGCACGCAGTTCTGGCCGGAGCCGGACGAGGGCTACGCGCCCCCGGTGGTTCCCAGCCGCGGACCGCGCGATCTGCGCTACACCCCTTCGTGGCGACCGGACGTGCAGCGCGAGCACGGCACCGTCGCGCCGGACCGGCTCGGTTCCCTGGTGGTGTACGCCGAGGAGGGCGGCGTGGGCGCCGCGCTGGCCGACCGCGCCGAGCAGCTGGGCATCCCGGTGCTCGAAGTCGTCCCCGGCGACCAGCTGGCCCGCTCCGGACGGCGGCTGACCATCGAGCCGGACTCGCCCGAGCACCACCGGGAGGTCATGGCGGGACTGCCGGACACCGGCCCGGTCACGCTCGTCCACCTGTGGAGCATGCGCACGTCCGGCCGGCCGATGGACTCCGACGACACGCTGTCCGCGTCGATCCGGGACGGCTTCGACAGCCTGCTGCTCGCCCTGCAGGCAGTGGGTCAGGGTGCCCTCGGGCGGGCGGTCAGGCTGCTGACCGTCAGCCGGGGCGCCGCGGAGATCCTCGGCGGCGACGCGCTGGCCCCGCAGCAGGCGATCGGGCACGGCCTGGGCC
>JACCSC010000278.1 GCA_013813215.1 Geodermatophilaceae bacterium
CGAGGGTGGCGACGAGCGAGCGCTGCAGGTGTTGCGGTGCCTGGAGGTGGCGGTCGAGGCCACCAGCCTCGGCGGAGTGGAGACCCTGGCGAGCGTGCCGTTCAACTCCTCGCACTTCAACATGACCGCGCAACAGCGCACGGATGCGTGCATTCCACCCGGTCTGCTGCGGCTCGCGGTCGGGCTGGAGGGCGAGGACACTCTCATCGGGGACCTTCGGCAGGCGATCTCCCGGACCGGCTTACCGACGCGGCGTTGACCTCAGGTGACCGTCTCCCGGGAGCGGTCCGTGACGGCGGGCAGCATCCCGAGGACGGCTGCGGTCACCTGTTCGGTCGTTGCCGTGCCCCCGAGGTCGGCCGTCACCGTTTGTCCCCGGGCCAGGACGGCCTCCACAGCGGCGTACACCGCCTCGCCGGCCGCCGGCTCACCTAGATGATCGAGCATCATCGCGCCGGCCAGGATCTGGGCCACCGGGTTGGCGATCCCGCGCCCGGCGATGTCCGGTGCGGAGCCGTGCACCGACTCGAACATCGACGGGAAGTCGCGCTCGGGGTTGATGTTGCCCGAGGGCGCCACTCCGAGGCTGCCGGCCACCGCTGCCGCCAGGTCGCTCAGGATGTCGCCGAACAGGTTCGACCCGACGACGACGTCCAGCCGATCCGGTGCCAGCACCATCCGGGCGGCAAGCGCATCGACGTGCATCTGCTCGTAGGCGACGTTGGGATACTCCGCCGCCACCTGAGCCACGATTTCGTCCCAGAACGGCATCGTGTGCACGATCCCGTTCGACTTCGTCGCCGAGCACACCCGCCCGCGCCGACCACCGGCCAGCGCAAAGGCGTAGCGCGCGATCCGCTCCACCCCCCGCCGGGTGAAGACCGACGTCTGTACGGCGAACTCCTCGGGCCCGGCCCCGTGCCGGCCACCGATCTGGGAGTACTCCCCCTCGCTGTTCTCCCGGACCACGACCAGGTCAACGTCCTCGGGTCCGCGGCCGGCCAGCGGTGAGGGCACGCCGGGCAGCAGCCGCACCGGGCGCAGGTTGACGTACTGGTCGAACGCACGCCGGATCGGTATCAGCAGTCCCCACAGCGAGACATGGTCGGGCACGCCAGGGAACCCGACCGCGCCGAGGAAGACCGCGTCGTGCTCGCGCAGCCGGTCCAGCCCCTCGGCCGGCATCATCGCGCCGTTGTCCAGATAGCGCTGGCAACTCCAGTCGAACTCGGTCCACGCCAGCGCGAACCCGTGCAGCGACGCAGCCCGGTCCAGAACCGCGCGCGCCGCCGTACACACCTCCACGCCTATCCCGTCCCCCGGAATCGAGGCGATCCGATACCTCACGAACCGACGTGCATCGCGACGTACTTGGTCTCCAGGAACTCCTCGATGCCGACCCGGCCACCCTCCCGACCGAGCCCGGAGTGCTTGACCCCGCCGAACGGCGCCGCCGGGTTGGAGACCACGCCCTGGTTCAGCCCCACCATGCCGGTCTCCAGCCGCTCCGACACTCGCATCGCCCGGGCCAGGTCGCGGGTGTAGAGATACGACACCAGGCCGTACGGCGTGTCGTTGGCCGCGGTGAGCACCTCGTCCTCGGTCTGGAAGCTGCTCACCGGCGCGACCGGCCCGAAGATCTCCTCGTGCCGCATCGCCGCGTCGTCGGACACGTCAGCCAGCACGGTCGGCGGGTAGAAATGACCGGGACCCTCCATGGGCTTCCCGCCGACCAGCACCCGGGCGCCGCGGGCCACCGCGTCGTCGACGAGCGAGGTGACCTTGTCCTGGGCCACGGCGTCGATCAGCGGGCCGACCTGTACGCCGTCGTCGAGGCCGGAGCCGATCGTCAGCGCACCCATGCGTTCGGCCAGCCGCCGGGAGAACTCCCCGGCCACCCCGGCCTGGGCGTAGAAGCGGTTCGCGGCGGTGCAGGCCTCGCCGATGTTGCGCATCTTGGCCAGCATGGCGCCGTCCACCGCGGCGTCGAGGTCGGCGTCGTCGAACACGATGAACGGCGCGTTGCCGCCGAGCTCCATGGACGTACGCAGGACCTGGTCGGCGCACTGCTCCAGCAGCAGCCGACCGACGGCGGTCGAGCCGGTGAAGGACAGCTTGCGGGCCCGCCCGTCGCGGATCAACGGCTCCATCACCGCCCCGGAGGACGATGTCGTGAGCAGGTTGAGCACGCCGTCGGGCAGGCCAGCCTCCTGTATGATCTGCGCCAGCGCCAGCATCGACAGCGGTGTCTGGGCGGCCGGCTTGACGACCATCGTGCAGCCGGCGGCGACGGCCGGCCCGATCTTGCGGGTTCCCATCGCCATCGGGAAGTTCCACGGCGTGATGAGCAGGCAAGGCCCGACCGGCTGGCGCATCACCAGAAAGCGGCCCTGGCCGTTCGGGGCGACGGCGTAGCCACCGTCGATCCGTACCGCCTCCTCGGCGAACCAGCGGAAGAACTCCGCGGCGTACGCGATCTCGGTTCGCGCCTCGGCCAGCGGCTTGCCCATCTCCGCCGTCATCAGGACGGCGAGGTCCTCGCGACGGTCCATCAGCAGGTCGTACGCCCGGCGCAAGATCTCTCCGCGCTCACGCGGAGGATGGCCGCCCCATGCCTCCTGGGCCTGCACCGCCGCGTCCAGCGCGGCGACACCGTCGGCGGGGGTTGCGTCGGCCACCTCACAGAGCACGGCCCCGTCGGCCGGGTTCTCCACGGCGAAGCTTCCCCCGCCGCTCGCGTCGCGCCACTGGCCGCCGATCAAGAGCTGCTTCGGCGTTCCCTTCACCACGGCGTCTACCCGCTCAGTCGCATCCATTCCCATCCCTCCCGGCCAACCCACGGCGTGCGGCGGCACCGCTGTTGCCCGGGGCCGCCCCATGTGGTAATCAGATTGTCAACAATCCTACGAAGGGCGGTCCGATGGCGCAACTGACTCCCATGCTCAGGCAGGCCACCCCGGTGTTGGCCGCCCGCGGCGAGGGAGCGCTGCTGTACGACGAGACGGGCCGGCGGTATCTCGACTTCACCGCCGGGATCGGCGTCACGAGCACCGGTCACTGCCATCCCAGGGTGGTCGAGGCCGCGCAGCGCCAGGTCGCCACGCTGATCCATGGGCAGTACACCACGGTCATGCACCGACCGCTGCTCACATTGGCCGAGCGGCTCGGGGAGGTGCTGCCGCCGGAACTGGACTCGGTGTTCTTCCTCAACTCCGGCAGCGAGGCGATCGAGGCCTCGCTGCGACTGGCCCGGCACGCCACCGGCCGGCCGAACGTCGTGGTCTTCCACGGCGGCTTCCACGGCCGGACCATGGGCGCGGCGTCGATGACGACGTCGGGTACGAAGTTCCGCGCCGGCTTCTCGCCACTGATGGGCGGCGTCGTGGTCGCGCCGTTCCCGTACGCCTACCGCTACGGCTGGGACGAGCAAAACGCGACCGCTTTCGCGCTGCGTGAGCTGGACTACATCCTGGCGACGCTGACCGCGCCGGCGGAGACCGCGGCGTTCATGGTCGAGCCGGTGCTCGGCGAGGGTGGCTACGTTCCGGCGAACACCGCATTCATGACCGGCTTGCGTGAGCGCGCCGACCGGCACGGGATCCTGCTCATCCTCGACGAGGTACAGACCGGGTTCGGCCGGACCGGCGAGTTCTGGGGATACCAGCACTTCGGCGTACGACCGGACATCATCGTCACCGCCAAGGGGCTGGCCAGCGGCTTTCCGCTGTCCGGCATCGCCGCGCCCAGGGCGCTGATGGAGCTGGCCTGGCCGGGTTCGCAGGGCGGCACGTACGGCGGCAACGCCGTCGCCTGCGCCGCCGCGATCGCCACCCTGGACGTGATCCGCGACGAGCGGCTGGTGGACAACTCCAGGGTCCTGGGAGCCGCGCTGCAGGCTGGGCTGCAGAAGGTGGCCGCTGGCAACCCGGTGATCGGCGACGTGCGCGGACTCGGCCTGATGGTCGGCAGCGAGTTCACCGCCCCGGACGGCCAGCCGGACGCCCTCACCGCCCAACGGGCGCAGCAGATCGCCGCAGAGCGGGGGCTGCTGCTGCTGATGTGCGGCGCGTGGGGCAACGTGGTTCGCATGATCCCTCCGCTCGTCGTGGACGCGGCGCAGGTCGAGGAGGCCACGGCCATCTGGGCCGACAGCGTCACTGCGGCCCAGGGCGACGAAGTCGCCGCGGCCCAGGCCGGTTGAGGTGGCGGCCTTCGCCGCCGAGGAGTTCGCCACCCGTCTCGAGGCCACCCGTGACCTCATGGCGCGGCGCCACCTGACAACCCTGTGCCTCGTCGGTCCGGAGAACGTCTACTACCTGTCCGGCCTGGACCACCAGGGCTACTTCGCGTTCACCATGCTGGTGCTGCCGCTGACCGGCCGGCCGTTGTTGATCACCCGCGCGATGGAGCTTGAGACGGTGGCCGCCCAGGCGCCGGACTGCCTGCACATCCCGTTCCAGGACGGCGCCGACCCCGCCGCGGCGGCCGCCCGCGCCATCCGGGACGCGACCGAGGCGGGCGGGTCGGTGGGAGTCGAGCTGGCTTCGACGTACCTGCCGGTCACTGTCTGGGAAAGGTTGCGCGCGCAGCTCGGCGGCGTACGGCTCACCGACGGCTCGGGTCTGGTCGAAGCCGCGCGGGCGGTGAAGAGCACCGCCGAGATCGACCATGTACGACGTGCCGCGGCGATCTCGGATGCGTCGATGACCGCGGGAATCGCCGCCGTCCACCCGGGTGTCAACGAGCGGGACGTCGCCGCCGCGATCTACGACGCGATGATCCGCGCGGGCGGCGAGTACCCCGGTTTTGTGCCGCTGGTCCGGTCCCGGGACAGGCTGCTGCAGGAGCACGGCACCTGGCGCGACCACGTCGTACCGGCGGGGAGTGCGCTGTTCCTCGAGTTGTCCGGGGTCTTCGGGCGCTACCACGCCCCGTGCAGTCGGATGGTCTATCTCGGGCGGCCGCCGGAGGGGACCGACGTGGCGGCCGGGATCGCACTGGACGGGCTGGCGGCGGTGCGCGAGGCGCTGCGCCCCGGCACCGTAGCGGCGGAGGTCTACGCCGCCTGGCAGAAGGTCGTCGACTCCGGGCTCGGGCACAGTCGCTACCGCCGCCACCACTGCGGCTACCTGACCGGCATCGGCTTCCCGCCCAGCTGGGTCGGCGGCAGCGTCGTCGAGGGACTGCGCCACGACAGCGACCTGGAGATCCGCGTGGGCATGGTGTTCCACGTGCTGTCCTGGATCCTCGACCAGGAGCCCGCGGACTACGTCGTCTCGGACACGATGCTGGTCACCGCCGACGGTGGCGAGGTCCTCACCACCACGGACAGATCACCGATCACGAGGGGCGGCTGACCATGCGCATCACCGGACTGCGGGCGACACCGGTGGCGGTGCCGTTCCGCGAGGACGAGTTGTGGGCCTACGGCGGGCGCCGCGGGATGGTCAGCATCCTGCTCGAGGTCGACACCGACGACGGTCTGGTCGGCATCGGGGAGGCCTCGGCGTACCCCTCGGCCGACATCGTGCTCGCGGTGATCCGGTCGATCGAACCGCTCGTCGTCGGGGAGGACGCGTTCGCGATCGAGCGGATCATGAAACGGATCAACATCGTCGGCACCTGGCACCACGTCAAGGCCACGAGTCCGGGGATCGCCGCGGTGGAGATGGCGTGCTGGGACCTGGTCGGCAAGGCCTGCGGGCAGCCGCTGGTCAACCTGTTCGGTGGCCGGGTCCGTGACCGGGTCGAATACTTCTACTACCTGAGCCGCAAGCCGGCCGCCGAGATCGGCGCGGATGCGCGCCGCGGCGTACAGGCCGGTTTCCGGACGCTGTACCTCAAGGTCGGCGCGGACGATCCCCGGGACGACATCGAACGGGTCGAGGCGGTGCGGGACGCGGCCGGTCCGGACGCGCTGATCCGGGTGGACGCCAACGAGGCGTGGTCGTCGGCGGCCGCGATCCGGATCGTCGGGGAGATGGAGCGGTTCGGTCTCGAACTCGTCGAGCAACCGGTGTCCGGGCGCAACCTGCCGGAGATGGCCTACGTCCGGAGTCGGATCGCAAGCCCCATGCTGGCGAACGAGGCGTCCTGGACCCGCTACGACCAGCTGGAGGTCATCCGGGCCGGCGCCGCCGACGTACTGTCCGTCGACAACCAGATGGACGGCGGCCTGCTGAACCTGAAGCGCTCGGCCGGCATGTGCGAGGTCGCCGGGCTCCCCGTCCTCAAGCACAGCCTCGGCGAACTCGGCGTGGCCATGTACGCCGCCGCGCACGTCATGGCCGCGACGCCGAACTTCCTGTACGCCAACCAGGGCTACGCCTCGTTGCTGTCCGACGACATCGTGCTGGGCGCCAGCTCGTTGCCTTACGTCGACGGCTGCCTGGAGCTGCCGACCGGGCCAGGAATCGGGGTGGAGCTGGACAGGGAGCGGGTGGCCCGCTACGCCGAGCTGTACCAGAAGGAGGCCGCCGCCTTCGCGTTCAGCGAGCCGGCGGCGTTGACCCGGACGCCGCTGCTGCCCAAGTTGTGACCCGCTGGACTGCTATGCGCTGGCACCGCCGTCGACGACAAGGTCGTGGCCTACGACCAAGCTCGCCTCCGGCGAGGCCAGCAACAACACCGCTGCTGTCCCGCGTCAAGTAGATGGCAGGAATTCGGGGCGGTCAAAGTTGGGGATCGCCGGGTCGGCGAGGCCGCGGTGGACCTCGGCTGGCCGGTTCCAGGCCAGCGCCTCATGTGGTCGGACGGTGTTGTACTCGATGCGGTAGGCCTCGGCGTGCGCGGCTAGCGCGAGGCCGTCGGGACGTG
>JACCSC010000320.1 GCA_013813215.1 Geodermatophilaceae bacterium
CGAAAAGGGTGCAGTAGGTTGCTGGAGTGTCTAACCCTGCCACGCACACGCGAGCACTCTTCGCGCGGCTCATCGACGATGCGGCGATGTTCCCTCCGGGCAACGCCACCGCCGCAGACGCAATCGCGCAGCACCTGAACCACCGCTCGGCTGCCTATTCTGACGTGGTTGGACCCCTGCTCGTGCACGTCGACAGGTGGGGCGACTTCGCGAGCGCACACCGGCGGGCAGACTCGCCCGAGCTTGCTGTCGTCATCATCGGCTCGGCAACAGCCGAACCAGCCGACGCCGCCGGCATCGACGTCGTGGGCCATGAGGTGGCTGCTCCACTGAGTTCGGTGGAGGCGGGCTCGGGAGGGCCGGTGGCGGTCGAGCTCTCACCGCAGGCAGATCTCGAGCGAGAGCTCGAAGAGCTTGCCCGAATGCGAGAACGGGGTCTCCCACTGATCGCCAAGTACCGAACCGGAGGAACTGCCCCCGAGGCGTTTCCGTCGGCGGACCAGATGGCCGACGTCATCTGGCTGGCGGTGCGACATGGCGTGCCGATCAAGTTCACGGCTGGGTTGCACTTCGCCGTACGGCATGCAGACCCGGGCGCAGGTTTCTTCCAACATGGGTTCCTCAATCTCGCGGTCGCGGTACATGCGGCACAGCGCGGCCTCGAGCCCGCGCAGGTAAGCCGGGTCCTGAGTGAGATGTCACCGGGACCGCTGGTGAGCCGAGTGGCTTCCTGGAGTCCCGCTGACATCGCGAAAATCCGCTCGACCTTCACCTCCTTCGGCTGCTGCGGCGTGACCGAGGCCGTCGCTGACGCCGCCGCCCTCGGACTCCTTCCTCAGGGGATCGTGTGAGCTGGCTTGATCTGCCGCCCGGCAGCCCCTACGGAATCGAGACGCTTCCATATGGCGTCTTCAGCGACTCGCCTGACAGTCCCAGGGTGGGGGTCAGGTTCGGTGACCAGGTGCTCGACCTTGCCGCCGTCGCCGAACAGACCGGTCAAGAGCATGCCGACGTCTTCGCCCAGCCGTCCCTCAACGCACTGATGACTCTGGGCACAACCCGTTGCAGCGAGATCCGCAGTTGGGTGCGGTCTCTCTTCCTGGACAGGAGCCGACAAGAAATCGTCAGCCCACACCTGTTCGCCGTCGACGACGTCGAGATGCGGCTGCCGATTGTGGTTGCCGACTACGTCGACTTCTATGCCAGCGAGTCACATGCCTCGAACGTCGGACAGATCTTCCGGCCCGACTCCCCCGCCCTGCCGGCGAGCTGGAAGCATCTGCCGATCGGCTACCACGGCCGCGCCGGCACGGTGGTCGTGTCCGGTACGGACGTGGTGCGCCCGTGCGGGCAGCGACAGGCGCCAACCGAGAGCGCGCCGACGTACGGCCCGTCACGCCGGCTGGACATCGAGGCCGAGGTCGGCTTCGTCGTCGGTACGCCGACGAGGCTCGGCGATCGGGTGTCGACAGCTGACTTCGGGGCGCACGTGTTCGGTGTGGTGCTGGTCAACGACTGGTCGGCGCGTGACATCCAGGCCTGGGAGTACGTACCGCTGGGCCCGTTCCTCGGCAAGTCCTTCGCGACGTCCATCTCGCCCTGGGTGGTCCCGTTGGACGCACTCGCCGCGGCCCGGGTCGCCCCGCCGGCCCAGGACCCCACCCCGTTGGAGTACCTCGCCGATCGGGATCCGTGGGCACTGGACCTGACGCTGGAGGTCGAGTGGAACGGCGAGGTGGTCGCTCGCCCGCCGTTCGCCTCGATGTACTGGACCCCGGGCCAACAACTCGCGCACCTCACGGTGAACGGCGCGTCCCTTCGCACCGGTGACCTCTACGCCTCCGGCACCGTCTCCGGCCCCGAGCGGGGCCAGCGCGGGTCGTTCCTCGAACTGTCCTGGGGCGGTACCGAACCGTTCGAGGTGGCCGGAGCACAGCGGACGTTCCTCGAGGACGGCGACACGGTGTCCATCCGCGCCCTTGCGCCCGGCGCGGACGGCACCACTGTCGGTTTCGGCGCGGTCACCGGGACGGTGCTCCCGGCGCGCTGACAAAGCTAGGGTCGTGGGGTGCGGTGGCGCCTGAGGCGAGATGGGCCTGACCGCTGCGGCGGACAGGTCGCTCCGGGGATACCCCGGGGGCATGTTCCTGACCTCAGCACTGCACCGCAGGCGCGCCGCTGCACGTGCAGCAGCTCAGCGCCCGCACGACCGGACAGGTCGCCAGGCGCCACCGCACACCCACCTCGACGGTGATCGCCGACGCACCCTCCGACGCGGAGGGCGGCGGTATGACCGGTCGCGGTGTGCGATCCGTCGCCACCGCATTAGCCGGGGCGTTCCTGGCCGGCGACTGGACTCGCCAAGGGTTGTTGGAGCGGGGCACCGCGACGTTCGATCGGACACCCCGGTGGCTGCTCCGCCTCGTTCCCGAGGTGCTGTCGCTGTACCGCGACCCGCCGGCGGATCGACCTCGTGAACTGGCGGCGGTCATCGCAACGGCCGCCGGGCCCGCCTGGGCCGAGGACCGGCGGGAGGGCCGGCCGCTGCGGGTGGTCCGGCATCTTGTCGAACCGACGACCATGGCACCGCGCCGCTGGCCGGTCGCCCCCCTGGACACGGTGGCCGAGCTGGCGGACCTGCTCGACCTGCCGATGGGGCACCTGCTCTGGTACGCCGACACCTCGGGTATGCAGCGTCGAGCCCGCGCACCAGGGCTACATCTCTACCGGTACCGCTGGCTGCCACGACAAGGCCGCACCCCACGCCTGCTCGAAGTGCCGAGGCCACGACTGCGCCGGGTCAACGCACCGTCCTGGATCGCATCGCGGGTCCTGTTCCGACCCATCCGACGGTGCACGGCTTCGTACGCGGCCGCAGCTGCTCGAGTGGCGCCCAGGCGCATGTGGGTGCCGCGGTGGTGATCGGCATGGACCTGGCCGCCTTCTTCGCCGCCGTCCGCGCACCGCGGGTCTACGGCATCCTGCGTACCGCCGGCTACCCGGAGGCGGTGGCCCACCTCCTTACCGGACTCGGTACGACGGCGACACCGATCGCCGTGCTGGCCGCAATGCCCCCAGGTGGGTCAGCCGGGGACCGGTTCGTCCTGCGCCGGGCGCTGGCCGCGCCGCACCTGCCGCAGGGCGCGCCGACCTCGCCGCAGTGGGCGAACCTGGCGGCGTACCGGTTGGACTGCCGGATCGCGGGGCTCGCCACCGCCAGCGGTGTGACGTACACGCGGTACGCCGACGACCTGACGCTGTCCGGCGGGCTGCGGCCGGAGCAGGCGTCCCGCCTCGTCGACGTCGTACGCCGGATCGCCCTGGACGAGGGTTTCCGGCTCAACGAGGCCAAGTCCCGAGTGCAGCCCCGGGCCACCCGGCAGCTCGTGACGGGCATCGTGGTCAACGACGGGCGCAACGCGCCCCGCGAGGACTACGAGGTCCTGCGGGCGATCCTGCACAATGCCGCGCGGACCGGCGCCTCCGCCCAGAACCGGGAGGGGCATCCGGACTTCCGCGCCCACCTGCTGGGGCGGATCGGCTGGATAGAGGGACTGAACCCCGGTCGTGGCAGGCGCCTGCGCGCAGACTTCGACCGGGTGGACTGGGCCCGCTGACCTGCCGCTGACCTACCGCGTACCGGCTGGGTAGGCCTGGTGCGCGGCCGCCGTGGCCGCACGCAGGATCTCCTTGACCGGCTGGCCCAGTGCCTCCGCGGCCGTCCGGACGTCCTCGAACTCGACGCTGACGTTGACCACCCGGCCGCCCTCGCGGGCGATCTTGACCGCGACGGGCTGGCCGTCCACACGCACCACGCCCGCCTCGCGCGGCAGGGCGTGCTTGCCCACGTCCAGCTGGCGCAGCCCGATGGTCGACGTCGCAGCGAAGACCACCCGGCGCAGGTCCTCCAGGGCGTCGGTGGGCGACAGCACGTGCAGGGTGTACGCCGGACGGCCCTTCTTCATCACGATCGGGCTCAGCCAGGCGTCGCTCGCCCCGGCGGCCAGCAGTTCATCGAGCACGTGCGGCCACAGCCGGGGGTCCAGGTCGTCGACGTTCGTCTCCAGCAGCACTGCACCGTCGGTCGACGGCGCCTCGACGGGCTCGCCCACCACGAGCCGCAGCACGTTCGGCACCTCTGCGAGCTCGCGGGTCCCGGCACCTGTTCCGACGGCGGTGACCGACATCGGCGGCAGGCCGCCCCACTCGGTCACGGCCGCGGCGAGCAGCGCCGCTCCGGTCGGCGTACACATCTCGTACGGCGCCGGCCCCGACCAGACGGGCGCCCCGACCTCGGCCAGGATCGCGAGCACGGCCGGCCCCGGTACCGGGATCAGGCCGTGCTCCCCGCGGGTCATGCCGCTGCCCAACGCGACGGTACCGGCGGTGAGCCGGGTCAGGCCCAGAGCGTTCAGGCCGGCGGCGGCGCCCACGATGTCGGCCAGCGCGTCCAGGCCACCGACCTCGTGGAAGTGCACCTGCTCCGGGCTCGTCCGGTGCGCGGCGGCCTCGGCACGAGCCAGCCGGGCGAAGGCGTCCAGGGCGGTACGGCGTACCGGCTCGGCCAGCTCCGCGGACTCCAACTGCCCGCGGATGTTCGCCCAGGTGCGCGTCACCGTCGTTCGGGGGGCACGCACATCGACCTTGTCCGCCGCGATGCCCTGCCGGGTGACGTGGGCCGAAGACAGGAGGACCGGCTCCACCCCCAGGGCGTCCACGGCCGCCTGCATGACGGGCAGCGGGGCGCCGGCCCCGACCAGGGCGCCGAGCCACATGTCGCCGCTGGCTCCTGCGGCGCAGTCCAGCCAGCCGATCACGTGTCCTCCCGCGGAGCCGCCCGCCGGGCCACCCGCGCGGCGAACACGCCGGCGCCGAAGCCGTTGTCGATGTTGCAGACGACGACGCCGGGCGCACAGGAGTTGAGCATCGTCAGCAGGGCGGCCAGCCCCTCGAAGGCCGCGCCGTACCCCACGGAGGTCGGTACGGCGACCAGCGGTACGCCGGTCAGCCCACCGACCGCACTGGGTAGGGCGCCGTCCATGCCGGCCACCACGACGAGGCAGTCGGCCTGGTCGAGCTCATGGCGTACGGCCAGCAGCCGGTGGATGCCGGCCACTCCGACGTCGCTGATCCGACTCACCTCGGCGCCGAACGCCCGCGCGACGAACGCCGCTTCGGCCGCCACCGGGGCGTCCGACGTACCGGCACTGACCACGCACACCGCGCCGCGGGTCGCCGGCAGCGACCCCACCGCCACGGCGGCCGCCTCATCGTCGATCAAGGCCTCGGGGTACGTCGACCGCAGCACCGACCGGGTGGCCTCCGGGGCGCGGGTCACCAGCGCCGGGCGGTCCGGGTGGGCGTGGCGCAGTGCGGCCATCAGCTCGAGCGCCTGCGCGGGCGTCTTGCCGGCGCCGTAGACGACCTCCGGGTCGCCGGTACGAGCCGCTCGGCCGGTGTCGGCCGCGCGAAGCCGAGGTCGAGGAAGGCGTCAGGGGCAGCGGGCACAGCGCATGGTGCCGCAGCCGAAGCACGGCAGGCAATGCGCCCTCAGGTGGCACTAGGAGGGCCG
>JACCSC010000325.1 GCA_013813215.1 Geodermatophilaceae bacterium
TGGCTGATCCCGGTCGCCGTGCTGATGGCCGTGCTGCTCGTGGCGGCCGGCGGCGCGCTCGCCGTCATCACCGGCATCGGCCGCACCGAGCCCCCGGCCGAGGCCTCGATCGATGTGGGCTTCGCTCGGGACATGAGCGCCCACCACGCTCAGGCGGTGACCATGGCCGGGATCGCGCGCGACCAGAGCAACGACGTCGACGTGCGCACGCTCGCCTTCGACATCGAGACCGGCCAGAACCAGCAGATCGGGGTGATGCTGGGCTGGCTGCAGGTGTGGGACCGGCCGGTCAACGGGACCGCCGAACCGATGGCGTGGATGGCCGGTCACCAGATGTCCATGTTGGACGGCAACCTGATGCCCGGTATGGCCACCAGCGACGAGCTGAACCGCCTGCGCGCGGCCTCGGGCGACGAGCTGGACGTGCTGTTCCTGCAGCTGATGATCCGCCACCACCACGGCGGTGTGCAGATGGCGCGGTACGCCGTCGAGCCCGCGTCGACCTCACCGGTCCGGACGCTGGCGCGGTCCATGGCCAACGGGCAGGCTGCGGAGATCGCGACGATGCAGGGCATGCTGGCCGATCGCGGCGGGTCGACGCTGCCCTACCCCTGACCCGCCTGCCGTTCACCAGCCAGGTCGCAACGGCCCGGGAGTGACCACCGCCGCCAACGCCGTTCGCAGCGATCGGACAGTGCGGTCGCTGGCAGCGCGTTGCCAACCCGAGACGGTTTCGGCACCGGCCTGCTGCGCCGCCCGCGTGCAGGTCCACCCCTGTTCGGTGAGCTGGAGCAGGCGTCCACGACCGTCGCAAGGATCGACCGTGCGCGTGACGTAGCCGCGGGACACCAGCAGCTCGGTGAGCTGGCTGGCCGCCTGCTTCGTGACGCCGAGGTGCTCGGCAAGTTCGGCCACTGTCGCGCCGCCGCGCGAGATGCGGACGAGCGCGAAGCCGTGAGCCGGCCGGACATCGGCGAACCCGCGCGCCGCCACCCCCCGCTGGATGCCGTCGGTGAGTTCGGTGGCCGCGCGCAGCAGCAGTACGGCGGTGTCCCAGGCCTGTACGTCGTCCATGCGGGCCAGCTTGACAGGTCAAGCTGCTTGACTTCTAATCGTCAAGATACTTGACCATATCGACAGGAGGCGCACATGCCGGTGATCAGTACCGCGGACGTCGTCGTACACGAGGTGCACGGAAGCCGATTCGTCTCCTATGTCGCCCCCGCCCACGGGAGCGAGCAGCTCGCGGCATGGCGGCTGGAGGTGCCGGCGGGGACGCGCGGGATGCCGCACTGCCCGAGCCGCGAGGAGGTGCTGCTGGTGCTTGCCGGGGAGTTGCACCTCACGCTGGACGGGGTCGACCACCGGCTCCGCCCCGGCGATGTCGCGCTGGTCCCTGCCGGCAGCGAGCTCGCGGTCGGGACCGGCTCGGAGGATGCCAGCGCCTGGGTCACGACGACCCCCGGGCTTCAGGCGACCCTGGCCGACGGGACCCGCTTCACGCCGCCCTGGGCGAGCTGAGACAGCCGCCGCCCTGCTAGCCTCGATGCCGCCCGAGCCCCCGTAGCTCAGGGGATAGAGCACCGCCCTCCGGAGGCGGTGGCGCAGGTTCGAATCCTGCCGGGGGCACCTCCGGCTCGCGGTGCCGGGACGCGTCCCGGGCGGTGAGCGCAGCGACCGCGACAACCTCGTTGACGGCCGTGGTCGGCTGACTGGCGTGCTGGAACACCTCCGCTCCTGGACCCCGCCCGCGGTCGACGCCCTGGCCGCGCTGGAGTCCCGCGTGGTGCGGGCGGACGGGGGCCGGCTCAAGCTTGAGTGGGGCACCCTGCGAGCGCGCTCCGGCGAGGTGGTGCGGGATCTGCTCTGGTGGGAAGGCGACCGCCTGCTCGGCTTCCTCGGGATCTACTCCTTCGGCTCGACTCCCGAACTCGCCGGCATGGTCGATCCCGCGGCTCGCCGCCGGGGCATCGGCACCACCCTGCTCGAAGCAGCGCTGGCCCTGCTCCGGCCGGCAGGGACCGAGTCCACGTTGCTGGTCACCCCTCGGCAGTCCCCCGGTGGGCGTGAGTTCGCCTTGCGGTACGGCGGGACACTCGACCGCTCCGAGCACGCACTCGTCCTGGGCCAGGCACTCGCCGAGGGGCCCTCTGACCCGCGCATCACGTTGCGCCGGGCGACGCCTGACGACGCCGCCGAGATCGGACGGTTGCTGGGGGCGGCCTTCGGCTGGGCACCGGGCAACCTGCCGGAAGTCCTTGCGGCCGGCGACGAGCCGATGACCCTCGTGGCCTTCGACGGGGTGGCGGTCGGCTCGCTACGGACCACCAGGGACGGCGCGGTCGGCGGGGTCTACGGCTTCGCCGTCGACCCACAGTGGCAGGGCCGCGGGATCGGTCGGGACGTGCTGGGCCGGGTCTGCCGTCAGCTGCTCGCGGAGGGGGCCGACCGGGTGGCCCTCGAGGTCGCGGTCGACAACGAGCACGCGCTCGGGCTCTACACCTCGCTCGGTTTCGTTCCGGTGGCCACCGAGGACTACTACTGCATCCGGCTGGCCGGCAGTCAACCCGCCAGGGTCGGTTGGTCCGGCGTCCCTCGTGACGCCTCGACGCGGCGATGAGTTTGCCCGCCTGAGGCCGTCTACCCGGCGACCCCAACCGCTTGGGACCGAAAGGCCCCCGCCATGACCACCACCGCTCGCCGCAGCGTCTGGACGCTGCAGATCCTGCTGGCCGCCTTCTTCCTCGTCGCCGCGGCCGGACCGAAGCTGGTCGGCCAGGCGTACGCCGTCGAGATCTTCGACGCCATCGGCATCGGCCAGTGGTTCCGGCTGTTCGTCGGTCTCGTCGAACTGGCCGGGGCGATCGCGTTGCTCATCCCACGGCTGGCCGGCCTGGCCGCGCTGGGTCTGGTCGCCACGATGGTCGGCGCAGCGTTCACCCAACTCCTCGTCCTTGGTACGCCGGTGCTCGCCCTGACCCCGCTGCTGCTGTGTGCGCTGAACGGCGTGGTCGCCTGGGTCCGCCGCGCCGAGATCGGCGCCCTGCTCCCCCAGATCCGCGCGCTGGCCGCCGCGTAGATGTCAGTCGCAAGGCGCCCGACCGCCCGCGGATCGCTCTGGACGGCGACGCTGCGGAGGCTGGGCCTCAACCAGAACCTTCGTTCCCGCCCGCACGGGCCCGGCTCTCGGTGATGTTCTTCAGCGCCTCGCGTCGGCTCAGCCCGCTCATCCGCGGCCCGTGCTCGGTCACGTACCGCTCGACCTCGTCGGGATCGGCCCACGCGTACTGCCGCAGCGCCCAGCCGATCCCCTTCCTGACGAAGAAGTCGGTGTCGGCCAGGTTGGGCTCGACCACGGCGTACAGCAGGTCGAGGTCGGCCGTGCCCCTGACGCCGACCTGGCAGATGATGGCCGTCCGCCGCCGCCACCGGTCCGGATCGGTCGACCAGCGGAGCATCACCGGTTTCAGGGCGTCCGGGTAGGCCGCGACGAGCGGACCGATCCGACCGATGGCCACCGCGTCGACGTGGTCCCACCAGGCGCCATCCACCACCATCTCCTCGTAGAGCGGCAGCGCAGCAGGCGTCTGATGCGCACGGTAGAGCCGATGCCCGGTCAGCGCGATGGCGGCGTACCGCTCCTCCCGGTACGCCGCCGCCCGCCACAGCTCCAGCGTCGTGTCGGTCCAGTCCCCCCGGCTGGCCAGCGGGTGCGCGGCAAAGACGGCGCGGAACACCTGACGCTGCTGTGGCGCCGGCACCCCGTGATAGGGCATGTCCGACTTCATGTAGGCCTGCATGCCCGGCGCCTTGGCCGGGTCGGCGACCTCCGCGAGCCCGTCCCGCACCGCGGCCACGAGCGCCGGGTCGATCATCGCTCGGGACGCTCAGCGCGCGTCGAGAGCCCGCGCGGCGCACGCCAGCCCGAGGGCGAGCGCGTCCTCGGCCACTGCGGCGGGCAGGTCCGGCCAGTCGCGGCCGGCCACCGCCTGGCGGCCCCGGAACCCGCCGAACGCCCCGGTGGCGGCGCCGGTGCCGCCCAGCAGACCGCCCAGCAGTAGATGCCGTCCGCCGCGCTGGGCCAACACCGCGCCGCCGAGCCCGCCGACGAGCAGCCGGCCCATGAGGATCGGAGGCTTCAATCGGCTGGGGGCGGTCGGCAGTTTGTCGCCGACCAGTTCCAGACCGACCAGTACCGCCGCGACGACGCGACCACTGGGGCTCTGGAGGGCAGTCATCGACCGGGAGGCCCTCGGCCGCCGTTCGGAAAAGGCCAGCGTGGCCAGGCCCAGCGAGTTGCGGGCACCGGTGGCAGTACCCAGGGCGAACGGCCCGGTCGAACTCCGGTAGCTCATCGCCACTCCCTCCGCAGCATCGGTTCCTGACTGGCCATCATGCCGGGATCGACGTGGGCGCCCGGCCGGGTGCCGAGCCGGCCCAGCACCCCCACGGCCAGGGTCAGGCAAGGCAGCAACCACAAGGCCGCCGGCAGCGACGTGACCTCGGCGATTCCGCCGACGAGGGCCGGCCCGGCGATGAAGCCGAGGTAGCCGCACGTGGACACCGCCGCGATGGCCGGCCCGGAGGAGCCCGGGCCGGGCAGCAGCCCGCCCCCGAGGCCGAGCCCGCCGATCGCCGCCAGCACGAGCAGGAGGCGGCTGCCGCCGTACCGCTGGTCAGGCTGTCCCCCACCAGCCGCCCGATCGTCATCGTCACGCTGAACGCGACGAACCCCGCGCCGGCCAGGCCGGGTGAGCTGCCGAGGTCGGCCCGGAGGTACACCGCACTCCAGTCGGCGGCGGCCCCTCGCAGACCAGAGCCGCGAACGCCGCCACGCCGAGCACGAGCAGCCGGCCGCTCGGGCGGGCGAACAGCGCAGCCCCTGCCTGCACGCCGTCGTCGGTCAGTAACGCCCCGGTGAACGGCAGCACGGACAGGGCCAGCGCCACCGAGACACCGGCCAGCCGGGCGGCCACTGGTACGGCGAGGGCGGCCGCGGCGCTGCCGAGCACGGCGCCGAGCAGACCGCCGAAGCTGAACGCCGCGTGGAACGAGGACAGCGTGGCCTTTCCCCGGGCCGCTCGACGGTGACGCCCTGCGCGTTCATCGTCACATCCAACGCACCGAACCCCAGCCCCCAGGCGAACAGCGCGAGCCACCGCAGGAGCAGGTTCGGGGCCAGCCCGATCAGGGCCGGTACGGCGCAGAACAGCACGAACGACCAGCGGGTGGCCACCGCGCTGCCCCATCGGCTGGCCGCCGCGCCCGCCAATGGCATGGACAACAGCGAGCCGACCGCCGGAGCGAGCAGGGCCAGCCGCGAAGACGCTCGTGACCATCCAGCGCGCGCGCATCGGCCCCAGCCAACCACCCCGGTCCTGGCCCGGTGTTGGATAGCGGTGATCAACGGCGATCGAGTGGAGGTGCCGTGCCCGAGGACGCAGGTCGGATCGTGGTGAGCGAGCTGACCAAGACCTTCGGGGACGTCCGCGCCGTGGACGGGCTCTCCTTCACCGTCGAGCCGGGCTCGGTGACCGGCTTCCTCGGACCCAACGGGGCCGGGAAGACGACGACGCTGCGGATGGCCCTCGGCCTCGTCGTCCCGGACAGCGGTACGGCGACGATCGGCGGCCGCACGTACGCCAGCCTGAAGAACCCGATCGAGCAGGTCGGCGCCGTGCTCGACCCGACGTTCCACCCCGGTCGCAGCGGCCGCAACCACCTCCGGGCGTACGCCGTCGCGGCCGGACTGCCCGACCAGCGGGTCGACGAGGTGCTCGATCAGGTCGGCCTCGCTTCGGCCGCGCGCCGCAAGGCCGGCGGCTACTCCCTCGGGATGCGTCAGCGACTGGGCCTGGCCACCGCGCTGCTGGGCAACCCACAGGTCCTCATCCTCGACGAGCCGGCCAACGGCCTGGATCCCGAGGGGATCACCTGGCTGCGCGGCTTCCTGCGTCACCTGGCCCGCGGCGAGGGCCGCACGGTCCTGGTCTCCAGCCACCTGCTCGCCGAGGTCCAGCAGACCGTCGACCGGGTGGTGATCCTGGCCGCCGGTCGCCTGGTGCGCGAGGGCACGATCCAGGAGCTCGCCGGGGCCGAGCGGGTGCGGGTGCGTACACCCGACCCGGACGCGCTGCGCGCCGCCCTGCCCGGCCTGGAGGTCGGCGACGATGGTCCGGGCACCCTGGTGGTCTCCGGCGCCGACACCGACACCATCGGGGCGGCGGCGTTCCGGGCGGGGGTCGAACTGCACGAGCTGGCCACCACCCGCTCGGATCTGGAAGAGATCTACTTCCGGTTGACCACGGGCCAGGAACAGTTCGCCGCCGCCCAGCCCGGGCAGGCAGTGGCATGACCGCCCTGATCCGCTCGGAGTTCCACAAGCTGTTCTCCACCAAGGTGTGGCTGTGGCTGCTGGTCGGCTCTGCGGCCCTCGGTGCGCTCTTCGTCAGCCTCACGCTGGGCTTCGCCGGCGACCCGAACTCCGGCCTGCCGCCGCTGGACGACCCCACTGTCCAGCCGGTGGTGTTCAACCCGGCCGGGGCCGCCGTCGTCTTCGCCGTGGTGCTGTCGGTCATCGGCATCACCCAGGAGTTCCGCCACCGCACGGCGACCCCCACCTTCCTGACCACGCCGCAGCGCCACCGGGTAGTCGTGGCCAAGCTCGTGACCTACTTCCTCGCCGGGCTCGCGTACGCCGTCGTCACCGCGGCGGTCCTGCTGGCCATCGGTATCCCGTGGCTGACCTCCTCCGGCGCTGAGGTCTCCCTCGGCGGGGACAACGCGAAGGTGTTGATCGGTGGCTCCCTGGCGGTAGCCCTCTATGCGCTGCTCGGCGTGGGTATCGGCGCGCTGGTCCGCAACCAGGTCGGGGCCATCGTCGGCGCGCTGGTCTACCTGTTCGTCCTGGAGCCGATCATCCGCAGCATCCCGGCCACCGCGCCGTTCTACCGTTGGCTGCCCGGCGGTGCCCAGGAGGCCTTGACGGCCTCCTTCCAAGCCCCGGACAACCTGTTCGAGCGGTGGCAGGGCGCCCTGCTACTGATCGGCTACGGTCTGCTCGCGGCGGCGCTGGCGGCCGTCTTCACACTGAGACGTGACGTGCACTGACCGGGATGGGGGGTGACATGTGGCGCGAGGCGACGAGGAGAACGAGATGAGCACGGGAACCCGGATGATGACGCCCGAACGACTGGCCGTATTGGTCGAAGCCGGCGCCGTCGAGGAGGTCAGCGCGGCGCTGCGGGAGGATCCCGGCCTCGTCGCGTCCTCCGTCGAGCGGAACGACCTCACCGGTTGGACGCCGCTGCACCTGGCCCTGCGGCACGGTCACGCGTCGCTGGTGCGGGTGCTGATCTCCGCCGGCGCCGACCTGTCCGCGCGCACCGAACACGGCCGTACGCCGCTGCACATCTGCCTGCAGTACAACCGGCTGCTGCGCGGTGAACTGCTCACCGCCGGCGCCGAGGTGGACAACGCCATCGCGGCCTACTTCGACGAGGCCGACCTGCTCACCGAGCACCTGGACGCCGACCCCACGGCCCTCGACGACGAGTCCACCGGCATGACGCCGTTGCGCTGGGCGGCGTACGGCTCGGCCGACGACGTCGTCCGGCTGCTCGTGCAGCGCGGAGCCAGGCTCGACGGCGCACTGCTGGCCGCGGCCGAGGTGAACGGCGTCCTGGTCGCCCGGCTGCTGCTGGAGGCCGGTGCCGACCCTTCGTGGACCGACCCCGACACCAACGAGAGTGCGTTGCACGTCGCGGCCCGGCACGCGAGCCGGCCGGACAACACCGAGGTGGCCCGGGTGCTGCTCGACGCCGGAGCCGACGTGGACCTGGTCTCCAGCGACGGCGCGACCGCGCTGGACATCGCGCGGATCGGCGCCGCCCGGCAGTCCGGGGAGGACGCGGAGCAGCCGGCGGCGTACGCCGAGATGGCAGTGCTGCTGCAGGAGTACGGCGCCCGCGACTAGCACGGCCGCTGTGAAGGAGCTTCGGCGGCGTCCACCGGCGGGTAGATCTCGGCCAGCAGCTCCGAGAGGCCGGACTCCCCCTGGATCAGGCTCAACACGCGATGGGCGCGTGGCCGGCCGATGCCGCCGCCCGCCCACGCCAGGAACTTGTGCTCCAGCTCGGCTGGGCTGAGCGCCGCCTCGGGGTCGCCGGGCGCCTGCGTCGGTCCGGACTCCAGTCGCCGCCCGTCGGTCAGGGTCAGCGTGACCTCGGCCACCCGGCTCGCCGGGAAGGCGCTGGTCATCTCCGCTGACTCGTGCATCTGCAGGGTCATCGCGAGCCGGCGCGCCTCCGCCCCCATCCGCTCCGGGTGCGCGACGTCATCGACCTCGAGTCGTCGATGGACGGCGGCGCAGGCCACCGTGAACGGAAGGCTGTACTGGGCTTGCTCGGTGTCTGCCGGACTTCGGGTGCCGAGCCTGGTGGCGGCGTGGAAGGTAGTAACGCGGATGTCCTGGATCTCGCGGGGTGCGACGTCGTACCGCCGGACCAGGCCGAGGGTGGCGTGAATCGCGGGGTGGCTCCACCGGCACACCGGGTACGGCTTGAAGTACTGCTCGAGGACCATCCATCGGTCGCCCAGGTCGTCCCAGTCGTCCGCCATGTCCGTCACCAGCGCCGACGGTGCCCCGGTGAATCCGCCCGCGGCGAGCAAGGCGCCCGAGACCCCGGCCTCGGCGCCCCACGCAGAGCTGTCCTTGACCATCGACGGATGGTCGATGCAGCGCATCATCGGCGCCCTCGGCGCCTGGTACTCGGCGATGCCCAACGCGTGCGCCGTCTCGGCCGGGTTCAACGCGAGCAGCCGGGCCGCGACCGCGGCCGCACCGATGGCGTTCCAACTGCCGGAGCTGTGGTAGTCAGACGTGCTGCGATGCAGGACAGCACCCGCCCGAAACGCGATCTCGTAGCCGACCACCAGCGCCGTCAGCAGGTCCCCCAACGCCGTGGCCGGATTCTCGGTGACGAGGCTCAGCGCGGCGGGCAACACCGCAACGCCGGCGTGGCCCTTCGTGAGGCGGTGACCGTCATGGCCGTCCATCGCGTCGATCGTGGCGGCGTTGGCGAACGCGGCGCCGAGCGGGCTGACCGCGCGACCGTCGAAGAGCAGCCGTGCCGTGCGGTCGGCTCCCCGCATGTACTGCACGGCGTGGCCGCGAGCGACGGCCGACAGCCGGGTCCGGTGGCCGGCCGCGGCCACGCCCAGGAGATCCACCAGACAGGCCCGCATTCGCCCGACGACAGCGGTCGGCAGGTCGTCCAGGGCGAGGTCGTGCACGAACTCGATCACTGGGCGCGTCACCGTTCGGACGGTACGCAGGTGGGTGGCCGGCGCTGCACCTGCCGGATGGCCGCTAGCCGGGCGCACCGCGTAACCTCAGGACGCGTCACCGGCTCCACGCTGCCGACCACGGACGCGGCAGGGCCGGGACCTCCGTTGTCACCGGTGAAGAGGCGAGCGACCGTGTCCACGCAGAAGAACAAACTGGCCGGATTCGGGCCGAACGAGTGGCTGGTCGAGGAGATGTACCAGCAGTACCTCGCCGACCCCACCAGCGTGGACGCCGCCTGGCACGAGTTCTTCGACGACTACCGGACGGCACCGGGCACGTCCAGTGACGGCGGCACCGTTCCAGCGAGCCGACCGGCCGGGGGCAACGGTGCCGTTCCGGCCGCGACCGCACCGGAGAAGGCGGCTCCCGACCAGCCCAAGCCCGCCGCCCCTCGACCGGCAGCTACCCCGGCAGCTGCCAAGGAGGCCGCACGCCCGGTGAGCACCACCGCCGCCCAGCCCACCCAGAAGGCCGCCGCACCCTCCAACGGCGAGCCGGCCCCGCGCGCCGCCGCACCCTCGCGACCGGCGCCCGCCGACGAGGCACCCGCCAAGCCCGCGGCCAGACCAGCTGCGGCACCGGCGGCCAAACCGGCGACGGAGCCGGCGGCAGAGCCGAGGAGGGCAAAGGCATCCGGGAGTACGACGTTGCGGGGCGCGGCCGCCCGCGTCGTGACCAACATGGACGCCTCGCTCAGCGTCCCCACCGCGACCAGCGTGCGCGCGTTCCCGGCCAAGCTGCTCAGCGACAACCGGATCGTCATCAACAACCACCTGCGCCGTTCCCGGGGCGGCAAGGTGAGCTTCACCCACCTGATCGGCTACGCGGTGGTCAAGGCCGTCGAGTCCTTCCCGGAGATGAACAACAGCTTCGCCGTGGTGGACGGCAAGCCGGCGCTCGTGACGCCGCAGAACGTCAACCTCGGGCTGGCCATCGACCTGCGCAAGGACGACGGCAGCCGGCAGCTCGTAGTGGCCAGCATCAAGGGCACCCAGGACATGGACTTCACCCAGTTCTGGTCGGCGTACGAGGACATCATCCGCCGCGCCCGGCAGAACAAGCTCACCGCCGACGACTTCGCCGACACCACGATCACCCTGACCAACCCGGGCACGATCGGCACCAACCATTCAGTGCCGCGGCTGATGCAGGGTCAGGGCACGATCGTCGGCGTCGGTGCCATGGAGTACCCCGCGGAGTTCCTGGGGATGAGCGAGGAGAACCTCGCCAACCTGGCCGTGTCCAAGACCATCACCCTCACCTCGACGTACGACCATCGGATTATCCAGGGCGCGGTCTCCGGAGACTTCCTGCGCACCCTGCACCGGTTGCTGCTCGGTGAGGACCGCTTCTACGACGAGGTCTTCCGCTCGCTACGCATCCCGTACGAGCCCGTGCGCTGGGTCTCCGACGTCACGATCAGCCACGAGGGGCAGATCGACAAGGAAGCCCGCGTCATCGAGCTGGTCAACGCCTACCGCACCAACGGCCACCTGATGGCCGACACCGACCCGCTGGACTCGCGGGTGCGGACCCACCCGGACCTCGACGTGATCCGGCACGGTCTCACCCTGTGGGACCTCGACCGGACGTTCCCGGTGGGTGGCTTCGCCGGCGAACAGGTGATGAAGCTGCGCGACATCCTGGGGGTGCTGCGCAGTTCCTACTGCCGCACCGTCGGCGTGGAGTACATGCACATCACCGACCCCGAGGAGCGGCGCTGGCTGCAGGAGCGCATCGAGACCAAGCAGGACCAGGCCGACGTGGCCGAGCAGAAGCACATCCTCGGCCGATTGAACGCCGCCGAGGCGTTCGAGAACTTCCTGCAGACCAAGTACGTCGGGCAGAAGCGCTTCTCGCTGGAAGGCGCGGAATCCACGATCCCGATGCTCGACGCGGTCTTGCAGGGTGCGGCCGAGCACGACCTCGACGAGGTGGCGATCGGCATGCCGCACCGCGGCCGGCTCAACGTGCTGGCCAACATCCTGGGCAAGAGCTACGCCCGGATCTTCGGTGAGTTCGAGGGCAACATGGACCCCGGGACGATGCACGGCTCCGGCGACGTGAAGTACCACCTCGGCGCCAGCGGCACGTTCCGGCATCCCGGTGGTGAGCGCACGGTCAAGGTCAGCCTGACCAGCAACCCCAGTCACCTCGAGGCGGTCAACCCGGTGCTCGAGGGGATCGTGCGGGCCAAGCAGGACCTCATCGACAAGGGCGAGGCCGGTTTCACCGTGATGCCGGTGCTGCTGCACGGGGACTCGGCGTTCGCCGGGCAGGGCGTAGTGGCCGAGACCCTGAACCTGTCCCAGCTGCGCGGCTACCGCACCGGCGGCACGATCCACGTGATCGTCAACAACCAGGTCGGCTTCACCACGAGCCCGGCCGCGGCCCGGTCCAGCCTGTACTGCACCGACGTAGCGCGGATGATCCAGGCTCCGATCTTCCACGTGAACGGCGACGACCCGGAGGCCTGCGTCCGGGTCGCCCGGCTGGCGCTGGAGTACCGGCAGGCCTTCCGCAAGGACGTCGTGGTCGACCTGGTCTGCTACCGCCGGCGGGGGCACAACGAGGGTGACGACCCCTCGATGACCCAGCCGCTGATGTACGACGTGATCGACAAGAAGCGCTCGGTCCGCAAGCTCTACACCGAGTCCCTCATCGGCCGCGGCGACATCACGATCGCCGACGCGGAGGAGGCCCTGCGCGACTACCAGGGTCAGCTGGAGCGCGTCTTCGCCGAGACCCGGGACGCCACCGGGTCGGCCAAGCCCGAGCCGGTGATGGCCGAGACACCGCAGGACGTCGTCCAGACCGCGATCCCCCTCGAGACGATCAAGCACATCGCCGACGCCCATGTGTCCATGCCGGACGGGTTCACCGTGCATCCCCGGCTCAAGCGGGTGCTGGACCGGCGGGTGGCGATGGCCGGCAGCGGCGGCGTCGACTGGGCCTTCGGTGAGATCCTCGCCCTCGGCTCGACGCTGATGGACGGCATCCCGGTGCGGTTGGCCGGCCAGGACAG
>JACCSC010000327.1 GCA_013813215.1 Geodermatophilaceae bacterium
GCGCTACGCGATCGTGGACGACACGTCCGGCCGGTGGGAAGTCAGCTTCGAGGCTGTCGAGTACGACTGGGAATCCGCGGCGCGCATCGCTGAGTCCAATTCCCGCACCGACGTCGCGAGGGCGCTACGAACAGGCCGTGTATAGCCGGCCGTCCGCCGGTCCATCGTCTGCGGACAGCCACCCGGTGACGGACGTCCTGCGGGACGACCTTGATCACCGGGTAAGGCGGCCTACTTTCGAGGCCCCATGGCGGACCGCGGACGTTCCCTCCTGCGGAACGGCAGGACGGGCTGCTGTGCTCCTGGCGCCTCGGTCTCGCTGCAGCGGCTGCAAACGACGGTCAATTGATTCCTCCGGCCGCACGCTAGGTGCGGCCACGTCCTCGACATCCACGGCGATGATCAGGTTCGCGTCCACCTCAAGTGAGATTGTGAAGCCGTCGACCTCAACGACCGCGCCGGTTCCGGTTTGGCGGAGGGATGGTGGGTGTGCGGTCAGATGGATGCCGACGGTGTCGGTCGCTCGTGGGAGGGGTCGTTTGCGCGCGGTGGGGCAGATGCATTCGTGTCCTCCCGTCTGGCTCGGCTCGGCGATCACCGCGGACACGGGGCGCGGGAGGCAGGTTTCTTGCCGACGCGATTGCTGAGGCGTGCCAGGTCAGCTCGGAGTGCGGTCTACCTGAAACGCAGCAAAGCTCTGGGCAACGGGCTTGAGCTCGATCGTGTTGATGTTGTCGTGTGCGGGTTGCATTGTTGCCCAGTGCACTGATTCGGCGATGTCGTCGGCGGTGAGTGGTTGCATGTCGGCGTAGACGGCTCGGGCTTTGATGTCGTCTCCTTGGAATCGCACGGTGGAGAATTCGGTTCCGCCACTCATGCCGGGCTCGATGCAGGTGACGCGCACTCCGGTGCCGTGTAGGTCGCTGCGCAGATTCAGGCTGAATTGGTGGACGAAGCCCTTGCCACACCAGCCATGCCCCGCCGATCTCCGCCAGGACGGCCAGGACGGCCAGGACGGCCAGGACGGCCAGGACGAACAGCGTCACGGAACGCAGCAGGGTTACGCGTCGAGCGTAGGTGCGGACGCTGACCGGGTCTTCCGCAATCACGACTCGGCGGATCAGAACAGGGTCAGGTACCGGTCGATCTCCCAGGGACTCACCACGGAGTGGTAGTCCATGAACTCGCGCTGCTTGATTTCCGCGTAGTAATCGATGTAGTCGCCGCGGTCGGAGGTCCCCAGCGCCTTTCGCAGTACGACGTCGTCGACCAGGCCCTCGGTGGCATGCAACAGGGTCGGCGGCATCGTGATGATCTCCCGCTCGGCGACCTGCTCCTTGGACAGCGTGTACAGGTTGTCCCGATTGGGCTCGCCGGGATCGAGGTCGCGGTCGACGCCGTCGAGGCCCGCCGCGAGCATCACGGTCAACGCGAGGTAGGGGTTGGCCGAGCCGTCGCAGCCGCGGTGCTCCACCCGCCCGCCGTCGGGGATCCGCAGCATCTGAGTGCGGTTGTTGCCGCCGTACGTGCCATACGCCGGTGCCCAGGTCGCCCCGGAGGCCGGGGCACCCACGCCCATCCGCTTGTAGCTGTTGACGGTCGGGCAGGTGACGGCCATCGAAGCCCGGGCGTGCTCGACCAGGCCGGCGACGAACGAGTAGCCGAGCGCGGACATGCCCAGACCCCGCGGGTCGGATTCGTCGAGGAACAACTGCTCGTCACCGCGCCACAGGCTCGAGTGCATGTGCAGGCCGTTGCCGGTGCGGTCGCTGAACACCTTGGGCATGAACGTCGCTGCCATGCCGGCCTCGTGGGCCAGCGTGTGCACCATGTACCGGAAGAAGATCAGCCGGTCAGCTGAGGTCAGGGCGTCGGCGTACTTGAAGTTCTGCTCGAACTGCCCGTTGGCGTCCTCGTGGTCGTTGGCGTAGTTACTCCACCCCAGCTCGTTGCAGTACTTGGACACGCGGACCAGGTGCGGATACATCCGGGTCAGCGCCCTGACGTCGTAACAGGGGGAGGTCGCGGTGTCGAGCGGATCGGCAACCCGAACCGTGCCGTCAGGCTGCCGGGCCACCAGGAAGTACTCCGCCTCGACGCCCACCATGTAGGTGAGGCCGCGCTCTTCGAGCCTGGCCAGTTGATTCTGGAGAATGACCCGCGGCGTGAAGGGCCAAGGCTGGCCTTCCACGTGGATGTCGCACTGCAGCACGGCGAGTTCGGGCTGCCACGGGACGCGGAGGTACGACGACGGGTCCGGTACGGCGATCATGTCCGGGTCGGCGGGGGACTGGCCCATCGGTCCCGCAGCGAAGCCGGCGAAACCCGCTCCGCCGTCCATCAACACGTCGAAGGACGCCGCCGGCACCAGCTTCGCGCAGGGCTTGCCGTGCATGTCGACGAACATGGCGAAGAAGAACTCGATTCCGTCGTCCTCCGCCTGCCGCTTGAGCTCCTCTCGAGAAGTCATGTCGTCTCCTGCCCCGGCCCCCTCGGAGGGCTCGGCTGGTGAGCTGCCCCCAGACACAGCGAGGCATCGCTGCCCATGCACTCGCATCGAGGGGTTGCTTGTCAATAAACGGTGAGTAGTCCCAGTTGACCAAGCTTCGGCAGTGAAGTTCGCTCTTCCTATTCTGGCAGGGTGGTACACCCTCGGTCGCAACGCAGGGGGCGTTGTTGACGGGCCTAGTCCTACAGCCGTAGATCGTGATCTTGGGCGTGTCTGCGCTGGTTGAGGCGGCCACCGCGTGATCCTCCGGTGTTTGTGTGGAACACAGAAGCCGCGGTGGCCGCGGCACACAGGGTAGGCGGTCGTCGGTGGTGGGACGCCTTCGGTGAGGTGATGGACCGGATCGGGTCGCGGTTCACCCGGTACGAGCCGCGGCAGCACGCCGCGGCGCTGATACTGGGGCTGATGTCCGGGCTGGACCGCAAGAACTGTTGGACGATCGCCGAGCAGCGCGGGCATGGCACCCCGGATGGGCTGCAGCATCTGCTCGGCCGCGCCAAGTGGACGCCGAGGCCGTCGGCGATGATCTGCGTGGCTACGTCGCCGATCACCTCGGCGACCCGGGCGCGGTGCTGGTGGTCGATGAGACCGGGGATCTGAAAAAGGGCGCCCACTCGGTCGGGGTGCAGCGGCAGTACACCGGCACCGCCGGGCGGATCGAGAACTCCCAGGTCGCGGTGTTCCTGGCCTACGCCGCGCCGCGCGGGCACGCGTCGCCCTGTACCTACCCAAGTCCTGGGTCGAGGACCCGGAGCGGTGCGCCACGGCCGGTGTCCCGGCCGGGGTCGGGTTCGCCACCAAACCTGCGCTGGCCACCACGATGATCACCGCCGCGGTGGCGGCCGGCGTACCGGCGTCGTGGGTGGCCGGTGATGAGGTATACGGCGCCGACCCGCAGCTGCGCCGGGCGGTCCGGGCCGCCGGACTGGGCTACGTGCTGCAGATCGCCGCCAACCGGCGGGTGCCCACCGGCGCCGGTCCGATCCGCGTCGATGAGCTGGCCCGGATGCTTCCCGGCCACGCCTGGCAGAAACGCTCAGCCGGTACCGGCAGCAAAGGTGAACGGCTGTACTCCTGGGCCTGGATCGACCTGCACGGCGAAGACCCCGACGAACCCGGGCATCATCATCTGCTGATCCGCCGCAACGACAGCACCGGCGAGCTGGCCTACTACCGCTGCTACACGCCGCGCCCGGTGTCCCTGTCGGCGTTGGTCCGAGTCGCCGGGCAACGCTGGCGGATCGAGGAAACCTTCCAGACCGGCAAAGGCCTGACCGGGCTGGACCACCACCAGGTCCGCCGCTGGAGGTCCTGGCACCGCTGGACCACCCTGGCCATGCTCGCCCACGCCTTCCTGGTCGTGATCACCGCCGCCGAACGCGACCACACCCCCACCCCCGCCGGGCTGATCGACGTCACCGTCAACGAACTCCGCCGGCTCCTAGACGCACTCCTGCTCGGCGCGGCTCTGACCACCAGCCGCCTGCTCCGCTGGTCGCACTGGCGGCGACGACACTGGCCCTGTCAGTCTGATCTGGCCCCGCTGTGACGGGGCGAATGCCAGTCATCGTTGCATCACGACGTTGTTGAGGCGCGACCCTACCGGGGACTGTGACGTGGCGAGCTTTGGCGCGATCAGGGCCGCAGGGGTGGCCCAGCGCAGGGTCTTGCGGGGGCGGTTGTTGAGTTCCACGGCGACCTCGGCCAGCCGCCCCGCAGTGTGGACCGCCAGGTCGGTGCCCTTGGGGAAGTAGTCGCGGATCAGGCCATTCATGTTCTCGTTGCTGCCGCGCTGCCACGGGCTGTGCGGCTGGCAGAAGAAGACCGGCATCGTAAGGGTGCGGGTGAGGTCAGCGTGGGCGCTCAGCTCTTTGCCCTGGTCCCAGGTCAGGCTGCGCCGAAGACCGGCCGGCAGGTCGGTGAACACCCCGATCAGGGCGTCGCGGACGGCCGCTGAGGTTCTGCCGTGCGGCAGGTGCACCAGGATCAGCGTGCGGGTCGAGCGCTCGACCAGGGTGCCGATCGCTGACCGGTTGCCCACCCCCATGATCAGGTCGCCCTCCCAGTGGCCTACCTCGACCCGGTCGTTCGCCGCGGGTGGTCGCTGGTCAATCATCACCATCGGGGTGGCGAGCCGGGAGCTCGAGCGGGCGTCCGGGGAGCGGCGCGGGCGCCGTCGGCGGCGCCACCGGCGGGTTCGGAAGGTGCGTCGTAGCACCGGGTTCGAGGCGTAGAGGGCCTGGTAGAGGCTTTCCGGGACCAGCTGTCGGCTCGGCTGGTCGGGGAACTCGGCGCTCAGGGCGTGGCTGATCTGCTCGGGGCTCCACCGCACGTCCATGCACTGCTGCACAAACGCGCGCAGGACCGGGTCGACCTCGACTCGGCGGGCCCGGGGCCGACGGCGCCGTCCGGAGGCGAGTCGCTGCGCCGCGGCAACGCCATACCGGCCGTTGGGCGCGGCGTTGCGGGTCAGCTCCCTGCTGATCTTCGACGGGCTGCGCCGGACCTGCTCGGCGATCGCCCGGCTGCTCAAGCCAGCATTGTGCAGGTCAGCGATCACGGCCCGCTCGTCGTCGGATAGGTAGCGGGAGCTGACGGTCGTGGAGTGGGAATGGAGCACCGGCGGATAGTGCAGCAGCCCACCGCCAACGCTGGGGATGCTGCGCCCATACCGCCAACGGGTGCCGGTCCTGCGGTTGATCCCGACCGTGCGGCAGGCCGCGCTGTTGCTCATGCCCGCCGAGATCAGGCTGACGAACAACTCACGCTGCTCGACCAGCGGCTCACTGCCCGGACGCCCTCTTCCCGCCATAGCGCAACCCCAGGATCCCGCTCAGGTGCTGCGACGATCGCTGGAGTCCGCCCCGTCACCCCGGGGCCGATTCAAGTTGACACGGCCACGACGACATCAAGCCCGAGCCCGCGACAGCCACTACCGACGACGGGAGAACCAATGATCACCAACTACGGCTGTAGGACTAGCCGCGGAGTTGCCCGGTCGCCATCATGCGCCAGCTGTCCGATGCGAACCATCGCTGTCCAGCGCCGTCTCGGCCGGGCGTGGGCCGGCATTGCCCTCGGCCATCTCGGCCCGAACGACCTCGATGTCCTCATCGGCTAGGAGGTGCGTGGTGCCACCGAATTGCATGGCCCGTTCTACCCCGACCTGCTCGTACAGTTCGAGCGCCTCGTCGTAGTCCTTGTTCTCAGCGCGAACCTGACGCACGTGCCAGCCGATCCACAGGAGTACGCCGAGCGCGACGAACAACCCCTCCCAGCCGGCGAACGGGGAGAGCACCGTGATGCTCTCGGGGTTGGTGAACGAGTCGAGACCTGTGCCTACGGCGGTGATCACTTCACTGCCCTCCTGTCCTCACGAGATGTCGACCCGGCCGGTTCGGCATCGTTGAGCCGTCCGGGCACCAGATGGCTGAGGCCGGCGGCGGCACTGCGCTCCACGTCCTCGAAGCCGCCCTCGGCCTCGCTGGTCTGGAAGTAGGGGTAGGCGTTGCCGTAGTTGTGGGTGTCCAGGCCGGCGAGCTCGACGGCGCGAGGCACGCGCAGCAGCCCGAACCGGTCGAGCACCTTGGCCAGGCCGTAGGTCGGCAGGAAGCCGAGAACGAAGAACATGATGATGGCGCCCAGCAGGTTGCCGAGCGGGTTGACCGCGGGGAACCCCTCGGGGGTGCTGCCGAACCACGCAGCGTTGGCCGTCACCGGCGCGGCGGCCGGATAGCCCCAGAGCATGAAACCGGCGACTACGACGCCGAAGAATCCGGCGTATCCGTGCACTGCGACCGCGCCCACTGCATCGTCGATGCGGAAACGCCGCTCAACGAAGAAGTGCAGCTTGTAGGCGAGGACCGCGCCCACCGCGCCGATCAGCATCGCCTGGACGGGGTGGTAGAGGTCATTGCCCGCGGACGCCGCGATGATCCCGGCGAGCCCGCCCGAGAGGGTCCAGAACGGGTCGGCCTTGCTCACGGCAAAGGCCGCGAGCATTCCGCCGGACAGCGACATGAGGAAGTTGAAGGTGATGGCCGACAGGGTGGTCGGCAACAGGTAGATGTTGGTCGAGGAGAAGAACGTGCCGGACTCCCCGCCGACGTCAAGGACGGGGATGTTGCAGGCCACGTAGAAGCCCCAGAACCCGGTGTAGATGAGCAGCAGACCCACGCAGGACATCCACACGTTGTGCGGCTTGATGGTGCGGATCTCGCCATTCGGGCCGAACTTGCCGATGCGGGGGCCCAGCACGATCACCATCGCGAGGGCGGCGCCACCGGCGATCGCGTGGATGACACCCGACGCGTAGGCGTCGTGGTACCCCATCCGCTGCACCATCCAGCCGTTGGGTGACCAGCCCCAGGCTGCGTCGATGATCCAGGTGACCGAGCCGACGAGCACCGCGACCATGAGAAAGGCCCCGAGGCGCACTCGCTCGATGATGGCTCCGGACACAATTGAGGCCGCAGTCCAGGAGAACAGCAGGAAAGCGGCCCAAAAGACACCGTTGATGCGATCCTGCATGTTCGGGCCCATCGCATCCGACCAGGGCGCGGCGATGTCCGTCGCGGTCGGAATGATGCCTCCAGTGATACCAGGCCCGTTCGGCAGCGCGAAGTAGATGTACCACCCGAAGAAGAAGAAGGTCACGGTGACCACGGGGATCACCATGATGTTCTTCATCAGGGTGTGTTGCATGTTCTTGCGCCGCGCCGATCCCACCTCGTAAACGCAGAACCCGACGTGGATCAAGAACATGAACACGATGGTCACCCAGTAGTAGAACTCGGTGAACAAGACGTTTAGCGCGCCCACCTCGTCGACCATGACCTGATCCTCCTCGTTCACCTGGTGCGCATGTGGAACGGCACGAACGGTCGGGGGCAGTTCTGGGAGAGTCTCGGGCCGGGCCGGCGCGAGGACGGAATAACCTGTCGAACTCCGTTCGACCCACACGCTGCACCCTGTTGCGCGACTCGGGCCTCGCGCCCGGGTAGAGAAACGTTCGGAGAGTAGAGCCCTCGAGACATCGAGATCAACCCCTCAAGCGACGTTGTTGTTGCGAGGAAGCGGGCGGCTATCTTGACCCCGCAGCTCGTCCTCAGCGTCGTTGCCGGCCCGGCCATCGGGTTCAGTCTGGCGCGCTCGCGGTACTCCTGTGCCGACCGATCCGGTCAGGTGACACTGAAGGGCGGTAGCGGTCATGCCCTGCTCCTCGGGAGAATCAGTGGCAGGGGTTTGTCCCAGCCGTCTAGTTGGGGCGCCTTGTAGTCCTCCCCGACGGTCACCGAACCGGACAGCCAGGACCCCAGCTCAGGCTGTGCGAACTTGGCGTGCCGGTGCTTGAGCCAGATGCCGTACGAGTTGCCTTCCTGCAGGTGCTTGATCAGCACCTTTCGGGCGTACTCGTCCTCCCGGCCCGCCGGGATCTCGAAGTAGATCTTCAGGAAGGCATTGGTGTAGCGGTCGAAGACCGCGTTCATCTCGTCCTCCTGCATAAGGTGGATGTCCTCAAGCCAGTTCAGGTCCTCGCCGGGCGTCGCCGACATGAGGTCTACGTCGTCGACGAGTGCGCGGTTGAACTGGTATGGAAACGTCCGCCCGGTCAACTCCTCCGTGTCGATGCCCGAGCGCGTGGTGAGGTGGCGGGCCGACGGATCGAACTGCACCATCACCGGGTCAGACATCGAGCACTTCCTGGCTTCCGTCGCTGGCAACGAGCTTCTCGACCAGATGCTTGATCTCACCCAAGGTCCTCGCCTCCGTCACGCCGGGGATGTAGGTGGTGCCGGCCAGGGGCACCCGCGCCATCGCGGCGGCCTCGGTCGTCAGGGCGCACAGATCCTCCGGCTCGAGGCTGTGGATGTTGGTCTTGCCGCAGGCTCGGGCGAGCATCTGGATTTCGAGCGTGAGCGTGTGCAGGAAGTTGTAGACCCGTTCGGCTGCCTCGTCGACGACGAGCCGCTTGCGCAGCTCCGGGTCCTGGGTGGTGATGCCGACGGGGCAGCGACCGGTGTGGCAGTGGTAGCACT
>JACCSC010000334.1 GCA_013813215.1 Geodermatophilaceae bacterium
CGGCCCGTTCGGACCAGGCGGGGGCGAAGCCCTCGTAGGTCTGGCGACCCATGATCAGTGCGTCGCTGCCGAACATCAGGTCGTGCGCGGCCGCGCCCGACTCGTCGGACTCGGTGAAGAAGTCGAAGCGCCAACGCTGCATGTTGGTGATGTCGCCATCGAGGGTCGTGTACGTCGAGTTCACGATCTTGCGCATCTGCTGTCTCCTGCTCCGCGGGTTGGTTTCCATTACGACGAAGCAGCGCCGCCGAACTCATCGTTCACACCCGAGCCGGTAGGGAGCAGTGATTCCGTGCTCGGAGGTGTCGTGCGCATTCTCACCGATCCCCGGATCACCACCTGGCCCTGCCCTTGTGCGGCACTGGCCACCGAGCACGGCGCCCCCTGGATCACCAAGGATCGCGCCTCCGCGCGCGTCCCGGGCCCGCGTTGGCCTCACCCGCTGCAGAACTGACAGCTCACTCAGCGAGCAGGTGGTCCACGTTGGCCTGGGCGGCGGTCCGGCTGAGCTGCTCGTCGCCACTCGTGTCCCCGGCGAAGCCGGGATCGCGGTCGACCGTCGCGGCGACGAGCACGTTCTCCACCCGGGCGATCGTGACCCAGATCCGCTCGACGGACCCGTCCTCGCCGCTCTCGGCGTCCAGAGCGAACACGACGAACTCGTCCCCGATGGCCGAACCGACCGCGGTGACCTCGACCGCAAGGAACTCGTTGAGCACGGGGCACGCTCGGGCGTCCTCCTTGAGCTTGACCAGCGCGGCGTTGGCCTCGAAGGCGCTGGGGTAGGCCAGGAGGTCGAAGACGAGCTCGCCCCCGTCGATCACGTAGCCGCCGCTGACCCGGTCGCTCGGCCCCGAGTGCTGCTCCTGCCAGCTGCTCGCCGTACACATCGGGGGCAGGGTCGGCTGGCCGTCGGCGTCACCCTGTTGCGCGCTCTGCAACGAGATGCCCGCGTTGGTGAGCTCGTCCGCGAGCACCAGCGAGCCGAGGTCGAGGGCGTAGATCTGGTCCTCGGGTACCTCCGGGTCGACCGGCGGTGCCGAGGAGGTGCTCGTGCCGGTCGAGGGGGACGTGCCGGTCGAGGTGGACGTGCTCGGCGTCGTCGAGGGCGGCGCGGTGGAGCTGGCTGGCGTGGTCGTGTTCCCGGACTCGACGGTCCGCGACGCGGTGAGGCCCGGGCCGGCTGGCTGCACCCTCGGGTCCTCGCCGAGCGGCTGCAGCACGAGGGTGGCCGCGCCGACGACCCCGACGACGGCGACCGCCGTGGCCAGCATGGTGTTGCGCTGTCGCCGGGCCTGCCGACGGTGGACGTCGGCCATCCCCGGCGTCGGCGTCTGCTCGGCCCCGCGGCTCAACCCGCGCAGCCGCGAGTGCAGCTCGTCCCCGACGCGGTCGGCGTCAGACACTGTCGTCCTCCCTGATCAAGCTGGCCATCGCCGTCCGCCCCCGGGACAACCTGGCCTTGACGGTGCCTTCCGGCACCCCGAGCTGGGCCGCGATCTGCGCGATCGGGAGATCGCCCAGGTAGTGCAGGACCAGCGCTTCGCGCTGCGCGGCCGGCAACTGCTGCAGCGCGGAGACGAGGGCCACGTGGTTCTCCAACGGAGCGGGCACCCCCTCGCCGTCCTCCGGCCCGCCGAAGACCAGCCGGCGGGCCTTGCGCCAGCGGCTCACCGAGATCCGGTAGGCCACGGTGCGGATCCAGGCCAGCGGTTCGTCGTACGTCGAGACCTTGTCCCACTTGCCCAGGGCCCGCGCGTACGCCTCCTGCACCGCTTCCTGTGCCTCGTGCCAGTTGCCGACCATCGCGAAGACCTGTGCGGTGGCCTGCCGGTTGGTGGCGGCGTAGAACTCGCTGAAGTCCCGATCGCGGAGCGGGTCCGCGCGAGCCATCAGCACCTCCGTCCCGGCGGTCACCGGGAGCCTGGCCTCGTCACACAGGACACACGCACGAGGTCGGACCCCGGTTGCCTCCCGCCCTACAGTATTTCCATGAGTAGGAACAAGGAGGTCCCGGTGAGCGAGGGCTACGAGCACATCCTGGTCGATCGGGCCGGCGACTACACGACTATCACGATGAATCGCCCAGCGCGTCGCAACGCGCTGTCCGCCGCCCACCTGCGCGAGTTGCTGGCCGCCTTCCGCGAGGTCGGGGCGGGCGATGCCACCGGCATCGTGCTGGCCGGGAACGGACCGGTGTTCTCCGCGGGCCACGACTTCGCCGACGTGGCCGCGGCCGACTTCGACGGCGTACGCCGGTTGCTCCAGCTGTGCACCGAGCTCATGCAGACCATCCAGTCTGTGCCGCAGGTGGTGATCGCGCGGGTACACGCCCTGGCGACCGCCGCGGGCTGCCAGCTGGTCGCCTCGTGCGACCTCGCGGTGGCCGCGGAGTCCGCGGGCTTCGCCGCCCCCGGCGGCAAGGGCGGCTGGTTCTGCCACACGCCGATGGTCGCGATCGCGCGCAACATGGGCCGCAAGCGGGCCATGGAGATGGCGCTGACCGGCGACGTCGTCGACGCGCGCACCGCCGCCGAGTGGGGGCTGGTCAACGCCGCCGTACCGGACGCGGACCTGGAGAAAGAGACCCTCGCCCTGCTGGAGCGGGCCACCCGCGGCAGCCGCGCCTCCAAGGC
>JACCSC010000203.1 GCA_013813215.1 Geodermatophilaceae bacterium
GCCTCGACCACGTCGGAGCCGGCGTGCACGAACTGCTCGTGCAGGGCGGTCACCTGCTCGGGGTGTTCCAGGACGACCTCGGGCACGAAGGAGCCCGCCTGCAGGTAGCCGCGGCGCTCCAGCTCGAACAGGTAGCCCTCCGCACAGATCACCGGACCGGCGTCGAGCCGTTCTAGCAAGCCAGTCATGGCTTCAACTCCATCGGGTCCAGTAGCCCTTCGGGCTAGCTCCAGGGGAACGGTGAATTGCTGGTGGGGTGCAGCTCGCCACGCTCGTAGCGGGCGAACCGGAACGGCGCGAGCAGCTCCTGCTCCTCGCCCAGGAGCTCCTGCGCGACGAGCGCGCCGACGCCGATCATCTTGTAGCCGTGGTTGGAGTCGGCGATGACGTACGCGTTGTCCAGCATCCGGTCGAAGACCGGGAACGAGTCCGGTGTGAAGCAGCCGATCCCGCCGGAGGGGTTGTCCGACAACCGGTGCGCGGCGCCGACGAACCGCCCGTGGCAGTGCGCCAGGCCGGCGGTCCAGAGCCGGCGGAACCCGGCGTCGACGACGTACTCCGACTTCTCCGGGCCGTACGGGTCGACGGCCACCCGATCGGCCGGCGCCTCGATCCGGCGCGGCATGCCGCCACCCTGGATGCCGCCGAAGTTGGTGTCCGGCTTGTAGTAGATGCCCCACGGCTCGGCGGTGACGAGCTCGCCCGCCTCGTCGTACAACGGGGCGTCGGTGTCCAGGTGCACGACCGGCGGCCGGTTGCCGGCCCGGTCGGCCAGCGAGCCGGGGTCGACCTCGAGGGTCCCCTCCTGCACCAGCCAGTAGCTCCACATCGGCTGGTCGTCGTGCAGCGTCCCGTCCGCCCCGCGGATACCGATCCGGTCCGGCAACCCGAGCATCGTCCAGAGATCGCGGGTCCACGGACCGGCGGCCACGACGACCTGCTCGCAGGCCACCTCGCCCTGGTCGGTGTGCACCGATCGGACCGCTCCCCCGGTGACATCCAGACCGGTCACCCGGACACCGGTGTGGATGCGTACGCCGGCCGCCTCGGCCTTGGCCGCGAGCCCCTGCAGCGCGGCCAGGTTGTGCGCGTAGCCGCCGCGGTGCTCGTGCAGCAGGCAGGTGACGCCCTGGGCCTGCCAGTCGTCGAACATGTCCTGCATGTACGTCGTGCAGGCCGCCTCGCCCTCGACGTACGTCGACGGGTAGCCGATCTCCTGCTGCTGGGCGTAGATCGAGGCCACATCGGCGCGCATCGCCTCGGGACCGAGCTGCAGGTAGCCCACCGGGTGGTAGGCGAATGCCTGCGGGTCGGACTCCCAGACGTCGACCGAATGCGCCATCAGCCGGCGCATGGCGGGCTGGAAGTAGTTGTTGCGGATCACCCCGCAGGCGATCCCGGACGCGCCGGCCCCGATGGCGGTCTTGTCGAGGACCACGACCTCGCTGCCGTCGCCCTGGCCGCTGGCCCGCAGGGACTGCGCCAGGTGCCAGGCCGTGGACAAGCCGTGGATCCCGGCGCCGACGATCAGATAGCGGACTTCGGTGGGAAGACTCCCATACACTGTTGTCTCCTCGGCAACGCCGTTCACGTGGGGGCAACGTACATGGTCGACTCTGCAGGGACAACCGACACCGCCGTACCGATGCCCGATCTGGGGCCCGAGGCCGGCGAGCGGACGATCGCGACGGTCGAGCGGGCCGTGGCCATACTGACCGCACTGGCCGAGTCGCCGCGCGACATGGGGACCAACGAGCTGTCCCGCCTGACTGGGATCAACGCCAGCTCGGTGTCGCGGGTGCTCGCCACCCTGGCCAGGGACGAGCTGGTCCGCCGGGTACCGGAAAGCGGCCGCTACCGGCTCGGCCTGCGGCTGGTGCAGTTCGGCAACGCGGCGTTGGCCCGAGTCGACCTGCGCGAGGTGGCCCGTCCGCACCTCGTCGCGCTGACCGAGTCCACCGGGGAGACGGCGACCCTGTCCATCCCCGGTGAGCAGACCACGATGACCGTGGACTACGTGCAGAGCCCGTCGTCGGTGCGCAGCGTGGCCGAGGTCGGCCGGCCGAGCGTCGGGCACGCCACCGCGACCGGCAAGGTGTT
>JACCSC010000380.1 GCA_013813215.1 Geodermatophilaceae bacterium
CCGGCGATGGCGATGATCGGTACGGCGTACCGGGGACTGTCCGAACGTTGATCGGCGGTCAGGATGTCCCTGATCCGCGCCAGATGGCCCTCGCGTCCGGTGAAGTCCGCGATGCTGCTCGGCAGCTGGTTCGGGCTGGACGCGGGCGGATCGGCTCGCGCGGCCGAGCCGGCGCCGGCTGCGGCGAGATCCAGCGACGGGTCGTTGCTCAGCACCGCGAGTTGCAGGTCGCGCAGCTCCTGGCAGGGCTCGATGCCCAGCTCGGCGATCAGGGTGTCCCGCGCCTGCCGGAACACCTCCAGCGCGTCGACCTGCCGCCCGGAGCGGTAGAGAGCCAACATCAGGAAGCCGTAGAACCGCTCCCGCAGCGGCGCCTCGTCGATCAGCGCCCGCAACTCCGTCGTCACGTCCACGTGCCGGCCGAGTTCGAGATCCAGGCGGGTCCGCTCCTCGATGGCGGCCAGTCGGGCGTCCTCGAGCACCGCGGCACCCCGCTGCACGACGTCGCTCTGGATGCCGTCGAGGGCCGGCCCGCGCCAGAGGTCCAGCGCCTCGCGCAGCATCGCGGCGGCCTGCTCCCCGTCGCCGGTGGAGGCCAAGGCGCGTGCGCTGCTTACCAGGCGGGTGAAGGTCTGGCTGTCGAGGGCCGCCTCGGGCAGGGTCAGCAGGTACCCCGTGGGCCGAGTCTGGATGCCGTCGGGTTGGCCGGCGTCGCCCAGCAGCTTGCGCAGGCCGGAGATGCAACCCTGGATCTGGCCGCGCGCGGTGGACGGGGGCGAGCCGTCCCAGACCGCGTTCACCAGCTGATCGACCGAGACGACGCGATCGGCGCGCAAGGCCAAGGTGGCCAACACGATGTGGTCGCGGGGCCCGCCGATCTTGAACGAGCGGCGGCTGGCGACGAGCTCCAGAGGGCCGAGGATCCTCAGTTGCATCCGGCTCCCTGTCTTGTCGACAGTTCCTGCTTCCGACAGTCCCCTCGGGTTTGGAGAGTCGGTCCGGTGTCGGCCGCTATCCGACGATAACAGTGCCCGACCGCCTGGGCAGCCGTCTCTTGTGCCCGCAACCAGCGGACTTGGCTCGTTCGGCCCACGGCAATGATGCCGTCACCGGACGTTCACGCGGTCGTCCGCGTCGGCTGGAACGACGACCGCCGTGACGACCAGGCCGCGGTCACAGTGCCACCGGCCGAACAACTCCGGCCCGAACGGCGAGCCCCCCACCAATAGCCGCGCGAGGAAGGTCCTGGCGGTGGGGTCGAACTCCAGCGCCGCCTCGCGGAAGGTGAGCTCGTGCCGCGTCACCGGGTACCAGGCCTTGAACACCGACTCCTTGGCGCTGAACAGCAGCCGGTCCCAGCAGACGCCCGCGGCGCTGGGCAGGGTCGCCAGGTGCGGGCGCTCGGACTCGACGGTGACGAGGTCGAGGACGCCGTCGGGCAGGACGTCGTTGGGTTCGGCATCCACCCCGAGCGCGGCGACGTCCGAGCGCCAGGCCACCGCGGCCGCCCGATAGCCGTCGCAGTGGGTCATGCTGCCGACGACCCGCTCCGGCCACAGCGGGACGCCGCGATGCCCGGTCCCGATGACGCCGACCGGGGCACCGAGCCGGTCCAGCGCCCGGCGGGCACAGCTCCGCGTCGTGCGGAACTCGGTGCGCCGCTTGTCCACCGCGCGGGCCACCGCCGCTTCCTCCTCCGGGTAGAGCCGACCTTGCAGGCTGTCGTCGTAGGCGTGCTCGCTGACCACCGACGCGGGCAGCAACCCGCCGATCACGTCCGTCCTCCGGGCGGGAGGATTTGCTGCAACAGACCTGGTCGGTGCCCGGCTCGGCCCCACTCGCGCGGGTAGCCGAGGGAGACCTCCTCGAAGCGGACGCCGTCGTACCAGGTGGTGCGCGGGATGTGCAGGTGTCCGTAGACGACGGCCGCGACCGGGTAGCGCCGATGCCAGTCCGCGGTCTGCTCCGTGCCGCACCACTGTGCGAACTCCGGGTAGCGCAGGACGCGGGTAGGTTCCCGGACCAGGGGGTAGTGGTTCACCAGCACGAACGGCAGGCCGTCGGTGCAGGCGTCCAGGCGGGCGCGCGTGCCGGCCACCCGCGCCGTGCACCAGTCCGCCCGGCTCGGGTACGGGTCGGCAGGCAGCAGGTTCTCGTCACTGCACACGACGCCGCTGGCGTACGCCGCCGCGAGCGAGCTGGCCACGTCGCTCGTCGCCGGGGCCAGGAACGAGTAGTCGTACAGCGTGAACAGCCCGGCTACCCGGACCGGTCCGCCCGGGCCGGTCCAGATCGGATACTCGTCCTCCGGCGTGCAGACCCCGATCCGGCGGCAGCGCTCGACAAGGTCGTCGTACCGCGCGACCCCACGCAGTGCCGCCGGGTCACGCGGGTCGGTCCACAGCTCGTGGTTGCCGGGAACCCACAGCACCCTGGCGAACGTTTCGCGCAGCCGGCCCAGGCAGTCCTCGACCTCGTCGGCCTGCTCCGCCACGTCCCCGGCGACGATCAGCCAGTCGTGCTCCGAGCGGGCCCGGACCTGCTCGACGAGCGAGCGGTTCTCCGGATGGTTGACATGCAGGTCACTGATCGCCCACAGCGTGCCGTCATCGGTCAACCGTCGTCCTCGCTTCCGCATCCGGCCACCCCGGCGTGCTGATCCCATCATCGGCGACGATGGCCGCATGACGCTCGACGGCAGCACCCCGACCGGCGACCCGCACGACATCGGTGACGACCTGCGCCGGCTACTGCACGTGTCGCCGTCGCCGTCGCACGCCGTGGCCGAGATGGGCCGCCGGCTGCGGACCGGGGGGTTCACCGAACTCGCCGAGTCCGAGGCATGGGACCTGGCACCGGGTGACCAGCGGTTCGTCGTACGGCGCGGCGGAAGCATCGTGGCGTTCCGGATGGGCAGCGCGCCGCTGGCCGAGGCCGGGATGCGCCTGATCGGGGCGCATACCGACTCCCCGACGTTCAAGGTGCGACCGCGCTGGGACGTCCGGCAGGCGGGGTACCGGCTGATCGGGGTCGAGCCGTACGGCGGCGTACTGGCCCATACCTGGCTGGACCGCGAACTGACCGTTGCCGGCCGACTGGCGCTACGCGGCGGCGTCACTGCCCTGGTCCGGCTGCCCGGCGCGCCGCTGCGACTGCCGTCGCTGGCCATCCACCTCGACCGCAGCGTCCGTGACGGGCTGACCCTTGACCCGCAGCTGCACCTGGTACCGGTCTGGAGCGGCGAGGCAGGTTCCGGTCCGGGGTTGGTGACGGCGCTGGCGGGCGCGGCCGACGTCGCCGCGCAGGACATCTTCGGGCACGACCTCGTCCTGGCCGAGGGGCAGGAGTCGGCCTGGACCGGCGCGGACGGTACGTGGATCGCCGCCGGCCGGCTGGACAACCTGGCCTCCTGCCACGCCGGGCTGCACGCGTTGCTGGCCGCGCCGCCGACCCGGCACACCCAGGTGCTGGTCTGCTACGACCACGAGGAAGTGGGCAGCACCTCGATGGAGGGGGCGCGGGGCAGCATGCTGACCGACGTGACCTCTCGCCTGGTCGCGGCCACGGACTCCGGCGACCGGCAGGCGCTGCCGCGGGCGACGGCCCGCTCGATGCTCGTCTCGGCCGACATGGCCCATGCCGTGCACCCGACCCGATGGGACCGGCACGAGCCGTCGCACACGCCACAGCTGGGCGGCGGGCCGGTGCTCAAGCTCAACGCGAACCAGGCCTACGCCACCGACGCGGGCAGCGGCGGCTGGTTCGCCGAGCGGTGCGCCGAGGTGGACGTGCCGGTGCAGCACTTCGTCAGCCGGGCCGACCTGCCCTGCGGCAGCACGATCGGCCCGCTGACCGCCGCTCGGCTAGGCATCCCCACCGTCGATGTCGGCGCCCCGATGCTGGCCATGCATTCCTGCCGCGAGCTGTGCTCCGCCGTCGACATCCCGCTGATGGTCCGCGCCCTGACCGCCTGCCTGCGCGACTGACCGCGGATCACGTCGGGCGGTAGAGGCGCTCGGCGTACGACGGACCGTAGTAGGCCGACAGCGCAGCCAGGGAGGCGTCCGGGCGCTCCAGCGTGCGGGCGCTCCAGCGTGCGGGCGATCTCCGGGCGAGCGGCTACGGCATCCGGCTGCCAGGTGGCCGGGTCCCACAGCCCTGAGCGCAGGAACGCCTTGGCGCAGTGGTGGAAGACCTGCTCGATCTCGACGACGAGCGCGAGTACCGGCCGATGCCCGCGCACCTCCATCCGGTCGAAGAACGGCGCGTCGCGGACCAGCCGCCCGCGTCCGTTGATCCGCAGCGTGTCGCCGCGTCCGGGGACGACGTAGATGAGCCCGACGTGCGGGTTGCCGAGCACGTTGCGGAACCCGTCGGCCCGCCGGTTGCCCGGTCGCTCGGGCAGCGCGATCGTCGCGTCGTCGAGGACGAGCGTGAAGCCGGGGGGGTCGCCCTTGGGCGAGACGTCACAGGATCCGGTCGCGTCCGAGGTCGCGATCAGACAGAGCGGCGAGGCAGCCAACCACTGCCGGTCCAGCTCGTGCAGTCGGGAACGTTCCTTGGCTACGGCTCCAGCGGACGGCGGGCCCAGCAGGTCGGCCAGCTCGTCGACCGAGGTCACGTCGGCGCCGGCGGGCCTAACTGCGAGCGTCCTCGGCCAGGGTGTGCCCGACCAGGGCATTGGCAAGCCCGTGGCCCATGCCGTGCTCGGTCTTGAGCCACTGCACGAGCTTCATGTGTGAGGTTTCGGGCGCGGCCCTGATCAGCGCGACCCACTCGGCGATGGGGCGGCCGTACTTCTGCTCGATCGACGGGAAGTAGCTGGCCGGCCCGCGGACGACGTCGGACGTGGTGCTCAGGTTAGCTCGTGGGTCAGGTTGACCACGTTGCCGTCAGGATCGCGTACGTGGGCGACCCGCTGCCCCCAGGGCATGTCGTTGGGCGGTCCCGACACCTGCCCGCCCAGTTCGGTCACCCGATCCAGCAACGCGTCCACATCGGGGACGTCGACGCTGATCAGGATCCGGCCGGGCTCCCCGGCGACCGTCTGACCGTCGGAGACCAGGCCGAGGTCGGAGTCTCCGATCCGCAACCCCACGAAGAACGTCGGCCCCTCCTCGGGCACCCGTTGGAACTCCTGCGTGTCGAACAGGCCGGTGTAGAAGCGGAGCGCCCGGTCGAGGTCGGGCGTGTTCAGGATGGCGAGCACGGTGCTGCGCAAGGCGTACCTCCGGTCGGTGAGCGATCAGGGTTCAGACCGGCCGGCCGCGCGGAACTCATCGGACGCGCGGCGCGCACCCGCCAGACGGTCGTCCGGCGGCTGGTCGGCGCGTCGACCTCGGGCACGTCGTACGCCGCCACGAACTCCAGGCCGGTGCGCGGGAGGTAGGCCCGGTCCGGGTCACCGAGCAGGACGTCGCAGCCGCGACGCGCAGCGGCGTGCAGGAAGGGCAGGACTCGCTCGGTCATCGCCCGGTCGTAGCAGACGTCGCCGGCCAGGATCACCTCGATGTCCGGCACATCATCGCCATCCAGCACGTTACCGACGACCTGGATGCCGGTCACGTCGTTCGCCGCGGCGTTGACCGCGATGGCCGCCGGGCAGTACGGGTCGACGTCGCTCGCCATGACGCTCGACGCGCCGGCCCGTGCGGCGGCCAGCGCCACCAGCCCACTGCCGGAGCCGAGATCGAGGACGGTGCGGAAGGCCACGGACTCGGGATGGTCCAACACGTACCGGGCCAGGGCCTGACCGCCGGGCCAGGCCGCCGCCCAGAAAGGCGGATTGGAGACCTGGGCCGCCTGCCTGCAGCCGGCCTGACCAGCGGTGTCGTGCTCCCGCTGGATGGCCTCCCAGAGCGCTACGACATCGGCCGCCGTGCGAACGGTGAACTCCGGGACCAGCGTCGGTCGGCGGGCCTGGGTGTACGCGAGGACGAAGTCGCGCGACACGACGAGGGACACGGCGGCCAGTGTGCGCCGCCGTGTCCCTGGGTTGTCGCCGGTGCCTACTTGATCTCGGCCCGGAGCACCCGCACCACGCCGAGGGCGAAGGGCAGCGCCACCCAGATCAGGGTCGCGACCCCCAACTGGGACCACTGCTCGCCGGTCAGGTCACCGCCGCTGAACAGCGGCTGCTGCGCCGTCCCGAGGTCGACCCACGGCCACACGTCCGACAGCGCCGTCCAGAGCGCGGCCACGATGCTCACCGCGGTCGGCAGCACGAAGTACGTGACGATGGCCGCCGCCGAGTTGAGGAACAGCAGGCCCAGGGCCAGGCCCTGCAGCACGCCCATGACTTGCAGCAGGCCGAACTTGCCGAAGCTGTGGGCGCCGATCCCGCTCCACGCCTCGGGCGAGCCGCCGATCACGGTGGCGGCCGTGGCCACGAGCAAGGCCAACGCGATGGCCGCGGCGCCGGCGATGAGCGAGGCCGCGACCTTGGCCGCCACCACCCGGCCGCGGTGCGGCACGAGGGAGAAGGTCACGAGCCCGGTCCGCTGGGTCCACTCGCTCGTCACCAGGAGGACCCCGAGCACGGGCAGCAGGAAGCCCTGCGGGGTGGCGGTGATGCCCACGAAGTTCAGGAACGTCCGGTCGCTCTCGTTCGCGGTCAGGAAGAAGATCGTGATCACGGCGACGGTGATGGCCGCGATTCCGATCAGCAACCACTTGCCGGCCCGGGTGTCGCCGAGCTTGCGCAGCTCGACCCCGATCAGCCGGCTCAGCGGGACGGCGCGGGTGCCGGTGAAGTCCAGCGTGCCCCCCGCCGCGAGGGTCGACGTGCTCATGCTGCTACTCCTTCGGTGGTGTCGCGCTGGCTGTCTGCGGTGAGCTGCAGGAACATCTCCTCCAGACCGGCGCCGTCGGCCGGCCGCAGCTCGGTCAGGGCGATGCCGGCCGTGGCGGCGACCTTGCCGATCTGCTCGGCCTCGGCGTCGCTGCGCAATCCGGTTCCTGAAGGCACCGCGTGCACCCCCGCGCGGGCCAGGGCGTCGGCCAGCGCCTCCTGCTCCTGGGCGCGGACGTACGCCCCCCGCGTCTGCAGCAGCTCCTGCTTGGTGCCCTGCGCGACGATCCGGCCGTTGCCGATCAGGATCAGCTCGTCCGCGATCCGCTCCACCTCGTGCAACAGGTGCGAGGACAGCAGCACGGTTCCGCCACGCTCGGCGTAGGACCGCAGCAGCCCGCGCATCCAGTGGATGCCGGCCGGGTCCAGACCGTTGGCGGGTTCATCGAGGATCAGGATCGACGGGTCGCCGAGCAACGCGTGGGCGATGCCGAGGCGCTGCCGCATCCCGAGGGAGTAGTTGCGGACCCGGCGCTTGGCCTCGGTCGCGGACAGGGCGACCAGGTCGAGCATCTCCTCGACCCGGCTGTCGGGCAGCCCCATCGTCTTCGCGCCCAGGGTCAGCACCTCGCGGCCGGTCCGGCCGGCGTGCTGGGCGGAGGCGTCCAGGAGGACGCCTACGTGCCGGCCGGGGTTGGGGATGTCGACGTAACGGTGGCCGGCTATCCGCACCGTGCCGTGGCTGGCCGGGGTCAGGTCGACCATGATCCGCATCGAGGTGGACTTGCCGGCGCCGTTCGGGCCGAGGAAGCCGGTGACCTGGCCGGCCCGGCACTCGAACGACACGTCGTCGACCGCGAGGAAGCGGCCATAGCGTTTCGAGACGCTGTCAACTGTGATCATGCGCCCAGCCAACGCCGTACGCCGGCCCATCACATCGGTCCCGGGGATGGACCTCTCGCTACCCAGGTAGGGGGTCGGCCGGACCCGAGTCGCTGACGCCGGCGGCTGCCGGCTCCTAGCCTGGGTTCGTGCAGTTGCCGGTCCCCTACAACCCTCCGCTGACCCGGCGTGGGCAGCTGTGGCGAATCCTGCTCGCCACGCTGATCGGTGGCCTGATCTGGCTGACCGTCGCGCCGGCCCAGCTGCGCGAGTCACCGACGCTGTTCTGGTTGGACCTCGCGCTCGGGGTCCTGGCCACCGGGCTCGTGCTGTTCCGACGCCGCTGGCCGCTGGCGATCGCCGTCATCCTGGCCTGCTTCGGGGCGGTGTCGGCCCTCGCCTCCGGCGCCGGGTTGCTGGCCGGCGTCTCGCTGGCCACCCGGCGGGTGTACTGGCAGATCGCGCTCGTCGGGGTGGTCAGCGTCGGCGCTGGTCAGCTGTCCCGCTGATCCAGCCGAGTACACCGGAGGACCCGTGGTGGGTGACGCTCGCCTTCGGCATCGCCTTCACCATCGCGGCTCTCGCCTGGGGCATGTACCTCGGCTCCCGCCGCGAGTTGCTGTGGACGCTGCGCGAGCAGGTCCGGCGGACCGCTGCCGAGCAGGAGTTGCGGGTCGCCCAGGGTCGGTCCACCGAGCGGGCCCGGATCGCCCGTGAGATGCACGACGTGCTGGCCCACCGGATCTCGCTGATCACCCTGCATGCCGGTGCGCTGGCCTACCGCGAGGACCTCAGTTCGGCCCAGATCCGGGAGACCGCCGAGCTGATCCAGACCAAGTCCCACGAGGCGCTGCACGACCTTCGGCACGTGCTCGGCGTTCTGCGCAGTGACAACCCGGACGCCCTGGACCAGCCACAGCCGACGATGCAGGACCTGGGTTCGCTGGTCCTGGAGGCCGAGCAGTCGGGTATGTCGGTGGTCTTCCAGGATGACGTCCACGACGCCGACGCGATGCCGGAACAGATCGGGCGGACGGCGTACCGCATCGTGCAGGAGGGCCTGACCAATGCCCGCAAGCACGCGCCGGGCACCACGGTCCTGGTCTCGCTCACCGGGTCACCGGAGGTGGGCCTCGACATCCGGATCCGCAACCCGGCCCGGTCGGCCACGCCGTCCAGCACGCCGGGCGCCGGGCTGGGGCTGATCGGGCTGGACGAGCGCGCGATGCTCGCGGGAGGCCGGGTGTACGCCGACCGCAGTGGCGGCACGTTCCAGCTGACCGGCTGGTTGCCGTGGACGACGTGAGCCCGTCGATCCGCGTCCTCGTCGTGGACGACGACGCGCTGGTCCGCTCCGGGCTGGCCATGATCCTCGGCGGGGCCCCCGACGTGGAGCTGGTCGGGCAGGCCGTGGACGGGCGTGACGGGCTGGCGGCTGTCCGGGAACACCACCCGGCCGTGGTGCTCATGGACATCCGGATGCCGGTGATGACCGGGTTGGAGGCCACCGAGCACCTGATGTCGTGGGCCGACCCGCCGAAGGTCATCGTGCTGACCACCTTCGACGAGGACTCCTACGTCGCGCGCGCGTTGCGGGCCGGGGCCACGGGCTTCCTGCTCAAGGACACCCCGCCGGTGCACATCATCGAGGCCATCCGCCGAGTCGCCCGCGGCGAGCCGATGCTGTCCCCCCAGGTCACCGCACGACTGATCACACAGTTCACCGACGGATCGGGCTCGGACGGACCCGGGTTGCGCGCGAACGGTTGGCCCGGTTGACCGAACGCGAGCGCCAGGTGGCTCTCCGGGTCGGCGCCGGGTTGAACAACGCCGAGATCGCCGCCGCCCTGCACCTCTCCGTCCCGACCGTCAAAGCCCACATCGGCCGGCTGTTCGCGAAGCTCGAGGCGACGAACCGGGTACAGATCGCGTTGTGCGTCCATGACGCCGGGCCGGGCTGAGCCGCGAGCGGCCTCCGTCCGTCGGTCGAGGGGAACGCCCGGCCCCTCGGTATGTGTGACACTCGCCACATCGCCGGCTCATCGTGGGCCATGACACGGACCGGACTGCAGCTCCCAGGAGGTAGGCACGTGCCCGTAATCGAGGAGAGTCTCGTCATCCGCCAACCGCCGGAGGTGGTCTTCGACTACCTGAGCACGGTCGACAATCTCGCCGTGTGGGACTCCTCGGTGGTCGAGGCCGAGCAGATCGGGACCGAGCCCATGACCGTCGGTACCCGCTGCCGTGGCACCAACAAGATTCTGGGGCGTCGCTTCGACTGGACCACCGAGGTGAGCGTGTTCGATCCGCCGCGGCGCCTCGACTTCCGGTCGATCGAAGGCAAGTTGACCGTCGTCGTGACGAACCTGCTCGAACCGGTCGACGGCGGCACTCGGCTCACCTACCGGGCCGACGCGGAGTCCGGTCTGGGGGGGATCTTCGGTCGCCTGGGCGACCCGATCGTGCAGCGGGCGCAGGCTCGCACGGTGCGCGCCAACCTGGAGACATTGGCCGAACTGCTGGGCGCGGAGTCCAGCGGCTGATCCACGGTATCGGGGCCGCAGCATGCCCCGGTGTGGGCGGAGTCGGAGGAGGTATGCCGGGTGCCGGTCATCCAGGAGAGCGTCGTCATCCGTCGACCTCCTGAGGTCGTCTTCGACTACCTCAGCAGGGCCGCGAATCTTGCCGTGTGGGATGCCTCCGTCGTCAACGCCGAGCAGATCGGAAGCGCCCCGACGGCTGTGGGGAGCCGGTCGCATGGAACCAGCAAGTTCATGGGCCGTCGTTTCCACTGGACCACGGAGGTGACTGCCTTCGATCCGCCGCGACACTTTGGCTTCCGCTCCGTCGAGGGCTCGTTGCCGTTCACCGTGACGACCGTGCTCGACCCGGTCGACGGCGACACTCACCTGACCTACCGCTCCGAGACCGTGTCCGGTCTGGGGGAAACCCTCGGCCGCCTGGGCGACCCCATCCTGCAGCGGGTGATGGCTCGCACAGTTCGGGCGAACCTGGAGACGCTGGCACACGTACTGGCCGCCGCGTGACGCCCCGAGCCAGACGCCCGGGGCGGGTGTCCGCGGGCGCACCGCAGGGAACTCGCTCCGCGATACTCCGCGGGTCCCCTCGGCGGGGCCGCATAATCACCGCAACCCGTACCGGCGCCGGAGGTTTGGCCCATGATCCGCTCCAGCACCGTGGACGACGTGGTACGCCGCAGCGCCCGGCGCCACCCGGACCGCACAGCATTGCACTTCGCCGACCGCACCTGGAGCTACAGCGAGCTGGACGACGCGGTGACCCGGGCCGCGGGCGCCCTGCTGGATCTGGGACTGCACAAGGGCGATCGGGTCGCGGCGTACGGGCGGAACTCCGACGCCTACCTGCTCGGCTTCCTCGGCTGCGCCCGGGCGGGCCTGGTCCACGTCCCGGTCAACTACGCGCTGACCGGCGACGAGCTGTCATACCTGATCGAGCAGTCCGGTAGCCGGGCCGCGCTGGTCGACCCGGCGCTGGCCCCCGAGCTGGCGAAGGTCGGCGGCGGCTTGGACGTCGTCCTGCCGTTGCGTGACGCCGCGGACTGCCTGCTGGACCGGATCCGCGACGGCGACCTGCCCGAGCTGGACGTCGAGGTCGCGGACACCGACCTCGTGCAACTGCTCTACACCTCGGGCACCACCTCGCGGCCGAAGGGCGCGATGATGACCCACCGCGCGCTGGTGCACGAGTACCTGTCCTGCATCGTCTCCCTCGACCTACGGGCCGACGACGAGCCGCTGCACCCGATGCCGCTGTACCACTCGGCGCAGATGCACGTCTTCCTGCTGCCCTATCTCGCGGTCGGCGCGGTCAACCACCTGATGGAGGCCCCCGACGTACCGGAGATCCTGCGCCGGGTCGAGGCGGACACGATCGGCGCGCTCTTCCTCGCCCCGACGGTCTGGGTGCCGCTGTCCAACCACGTCGACTTCGCTTCCCGTGAACTCGGGTCCCTGCGCAAGGCGTTCTACGGGGCGTCGATCATGCCGCAGCCGGTGCTGCGGCGGCTGCAGAAGCGACTGCCGGAGCTCGGTTTCTACAACTGCTTCGGCCAGTCCGAGATCGGGCCCCTGGCCACCGTCCTGGGGCCGGACGAGCACGCCGACCGCCCGGAGTCCTGCGGTTCGTCGGTGCTGTTCGTCGAGCTGCGGGTCGTGGACGACCAGGGTCGCGAGGTCGCCGCGGGCGAGCTCGGCGAGGTCGTGTACCGCTCACCGCAGCTGTGCGAGGGCTACTGGGACAAGCCCGAGGAGACCGCGGCGGCCTTCACCGACGGCTGGTTCCACTCAGGTGACCTCGTCCGCGCCGACGATCAGGGCTACATCACCGTCGTCGACCGGATCAAGGACGTCATCAACACCGGCGGGGTGCTGGTCGCCTCCCGCGAGGTGGAGGACGCGCTGTACACCCACCCGGCAGTGGCGGAGGCAGCAGTGATCGGTACGCCGGACGAGCGCTGGATCGAGGCGATCACGGCGTTCGTGGTTGTCAAATCCGAGGTCACCGTGGCCGAGCTGACCGAGCACGTCCGGGAGCGGTTGGCCGGGTTCAAGGTGCCCAAGCGCATAGTCTTCGTCGACGACCTGCCCCGTAACGCCTCCGGCAAGCTGCTCAAGCGCGTCCTGCGCGATCGGTGAGGTCGGCGCCGCCGCCGCGCAGCCCTCAGCCGGCGGCCTCCACCACGTCGAGGATGCTCTGGATCACCAACTCGGGATCGCGCTCTTCCACCGCGTGGCCTGTGGTCACGACGATCTGCTGCGCGCGCGGGCTGAGCACCAGCCAGCCCCGCTGGTCCTCGACGTTGCTCCGCTCGCCCTCGGCGGCATCGGGGCCGTAGTCATTGGAGATGATCGTGACAGGGATGTCTCCGACCACAGCCCGAGCCGCCCATGCGTCCTTCTCCACCTGGAGGTAGTCGCGGCGCTCTCTGTTGTCCGGGTGGTCCCATCGTGTCTCGTCGATGATCTCCGGCGGAGGGTTCAGGAAGGGCGCGGGAGTCTCGACGAGGACGATGCCGGCGACGTCCTGCAGATGGGCAACCGCGTACCCCACGCTGATGTAGCCGCCGCCGGATGTTCCGACCAGGACATAGGGACCGGGAATGCTGGCGGCGCCGAACAGCAGTTCCAGGTCGCCGACGAGCTCCTGCAGGCCGCGCGGGCCAGGAGCGGGGTCGCTCTGGCCGAGGTTGGCGCGGTCGTAGACACACGTTCTCGTGACTGCCGCTATCCGGGCTTCGGCGAAGCGGTAGGAACTACTGCTGTCCCCGTCCCCGCCTTCCAACACGACGGTTGGTGCGCCTGTGCCGGTGCACCGAACGTAGAGGGTCCGGCCGCCGCCGATGTCCACTTCGCCGTGGATGTCCGCGCCTGGAGCCGACGTCGAACCGTCACCGGTCCCGCCGGCCGCTGAGGTGGACGCGGCCTGCTCCGGCTCCTCTGCACCGCAGGCTGACATCAGCGCGAGAACGACGCCGATGGCCAGACCCGGAACTGTGGACAGCTTCACCGTTGCCTCCATCCGTCGAGTGACGGGAGTTGCTGGGCCGAGTTGCGTCCGGTACCTATGACTGCCTAGTGCCCTGTCGTCCGGGAATCGTTACCGCGCGGGCGGGGCTGAGCGGCCGTCAGTGTGGGCATCCGGTGGCGGCGGCCGGCGTACGGCGGACTGTCGGACCCGCACGGAAGGCTGACCCGACCACGATCGAGAGGTGTGTCCGATGATCGAGGCCAGCACGGCGTTCGCCGTCGACGACCTGCCCCGCAACGCCTCCGGCAAGCTGCTCGGGCGCGTCCTCTGCGACCGGTGAGGTGAATCCCCGAGCGTTGCTCCTGCTCGCCGGGCCGGCCCTGTTCACCCTGGCCTGGCTGCTGCTGGGTTGGTCGCATCCGGGCTACTCGCAGGTCGAGGACTCGATCAGCGTCCTGGCCGCCTACCGTGCGCCGTGGGCCTGGGTGATGTCCGCCGCCTTCGTGCTCCAAGCGCTGTCGATGGCGACGGCCGGCGTCCTCCTGCGGCGGCGGTCCGGCTGGGCCGCCGCACTTCTCCTGGTGAACGCGGCGGCCACCCTCGTCGTCGTGGCAGCCAGGATCCCTTGCGGCCCAGACGACGCGGCCTGGTGCTTGCCCAGCGAGCACCCGACGTCGTACGCCGTCCACGTGGTGGCGGCCACGCTCGCCCTGACCTCGTTGTCGCTCGCGCCAGCCGCCACGGCCGTGCGAGGTTCCGGTGGACTGGCATCGTCCGGGCTGGCGGCGAGCGTGGTCATGGTGCCGCTGCTCGTCTGGTTCGCGGCGGCCGACGCCGCCGGCTGGGCCGAGAAAGCAGTGGTCACGGTCGGAATCTGGTGGGCCGCGGCGGCCGGCGTACGGATTCTTGTCGGACCCGGGCGGCAGGCTGACCCGACCACGACCGAGAGGGACCTTCGATGACCGAACCCGCCGCCAGCCCACCCGTAGAGACCGCCCGACCGCCCGGCCTGGTGCTCGTTCTCGATGCGCTCGACGCGCCGCTCATCGCGGACTTCTGGGCCACCGCGCTGCGCTACGACCGGCAGCGAGCGCTCGGACCGTTCGAGGTGCTGACGCCAACGGAGGGCAGCGAGGCCCCCGCCTTGCTCGTGCAGGCCGTCGGCGAGCCGAGACAGGGCAAGAACCGGATGCATCTGGACCTGCACGTCCCCGACATGCAGGCCGAGGCACAGCGTCTGGTCGAGCTCGGCGCGACCCGGCTCGGCGAGGGCAGCCTCGGGCAGATCGAGTGGATCAGGATGGCCGACCCGGAGGGCAACGAGTTCGACATCGCGACGGACTGAGCCGGCTGACCGATGAGTCCCGGGCAGCGCGAGGGTCTAGGACCCAGGACCGAGGCCGCACACGCCTAAATGCAGAGGCGAACTGTCGGACGGCCCTGCCAGGCTCCGAGTGGAGGTAAGGGAGGCCGCCGATGAGCATGGAAGTGACGGCGTGGATGTCGCTGTACCACGCGATGAACGCCGAGGAGGACCGTCGCAAGTTCTCGGTGTCGACGCTGCGGCGGATCCTCCGGTTCGCCCGACCGCACCGCCGCGACCTGAGCTGGTTCCTCG
>JACCSC010000386.1 GCA_013813215.1 Geodermatophilaceae bacterium
TGGCCCGGCTGCGGACGCAACGCCTGCAGGTCGGCGGCGAAGACCCGGTCGGTGCCGAGCAGCGCCTCGACGCTCATGGCCGCGCCGATGTCGGCTGCGACGAGCAGGTCGGCCAGATCGTGGCAGGCCAGCACGAGCATTCCGAGCATGCCGTCGGTTCCGTTGATGAGGGCCAGGCCCTCCTTGGCCGCGAGTTCGACCGGCTCGATCCCGGCCGCCCTCAGGGCGTCCGCGGCGCTGCGGCGTACGCCGTCGGCGTCGCGGACCGCGCCCTCCCCCATCAGCGCGAGCGCGACGTGCGCGAGCGGAGCCAGGTCGCCGGAGCAGCCGAGACTCCCGTACTCCCCGAGGATCGGAGTGATCTGCGCGTTGAGTAGCGCGGCCAGGGTCCCTGCCGTCTGCGGGTGGATGCCGGTGCGGCCGGAGGCCAGGGTGCGCAGCCGCAGCAGCATGAGCGCGCGGACCACCTCGGTCTCGACCTCGGCGCCGGAACTGGCCGCGTGCGAGCGGATCAGTGAGCGCTGCAGGTCGGCGCGCCGGTCGGCCGGGATGTGCCGGGTGGCCAGGGCGCCGAAGCCTGTGCTGACGCCGTACACGGGGGTGGGGCTCTCGGCCAGAACCTCGACATGCCGACGCGACGCGGTCATCGCCTCGATCGCGTCGTCGGCGAGTTCTACGGGCGCGCGGTGCCGGGCCACCGTGACTACGTCATCCGCCGCCAGCGGAGCGAGCCCAACGACGACGGTGGCCATGTCGGACATCGAACCATCCGCGCCGGTTCCGCTCCGCCGGCTCGCTGGGCAGACTGGTCCGGTGCCCGATGACTTCGTGATCGCGCGCAATCCCGAGGCCGACTCGACGCTGCCGTACCTGCTGCGGATCCCGCTGGGTCCCCGCGGCATCGTGCTCAAGGCGCGGGATACCTGGCCGCGGACCAGCAAGGTGTACTGCCACCGGGCCGAGGGCTGGCCGGCAGATCCGGACATCGTCGAGCGGGTGCCCGTGCGCTCGTGCGTACGCCGAGGACCCGCGATCGACCTCGTGCTCGACCGCGGCCGGGAGAACCGCTCGCAGGTGGTGTTCACCCGCCTCAAGGGCGGCCGGGAGGCGGTGTTCTGGCAGACCGCGCGGACGGCGAAGCAGGCCCGTCCCAAGGTGGTGGTCCCCGGGGGCCGTGCGCAGGGACTCGTCCGCCCGACCATCGTGGTCGACTCGGGGGAGAAGTACGCCTACCGCTTCGGCCGGCACCAGGTCGAGGTGGTGCGGCGGCGGTTGCCGGCCGGTGACTACGGGATCGAGCTGGACGGCCGGATCGTGGCCGGCGTCGAGCGGAAGAGCCTGGCCGACCTCGCCGGCAGCCTGACCTCGGGTCGGCTGGGCTACGCGCTGGCGGAGTTGGCCGCGATGCCGCGGGCGGCGGTGGTCGTGGAGGACAGGTACTCGCGGGTCTTCGCCCTGGAGCACGTCCGCCCGTCCGCGGTGGCCGACCGGCTGGCCGAGGCGCAGGTGCGCTGGCCCGGCGTGCCGATCGTGTTCTGCGAGACCAGGCAGCTGGCCGAGGACTGGACGTACCGGTTCCTGGCCGCGGCGTACGTCGAGCTGTCCGGGCAGGCGCTGACCACCGGCCTGCCGGCCACGTTGCCCGAGGCGGGTGAACTGCCGCCGCGGGAGGCGAGCACGGCGCAGATCCGGGCCTGGGCCTTGTCGGTCGGGCTGCAGGTGTCCGATCGCGGCCGGCTCCGCCCGGAGATCGTGGTCAAGTACGACGCCGCGCACCGCTCCCCACCGAGATGATCTCGGGCTGGTGCCGGTCAGGGCCGGCCGATTCCCGAGATCACGACCGGGTGGCCGGTGACAGGACGCGGGTCTCGCCGATGGCCAGGTCCCAGAGGTCCTCGGCCGGGCGGCCGGCGGCCGCCCATGCCTGCCGGGTGAGCCGGGCCGGCTCGGCCATCGGCTCCTGGCTGAGGACGAACGTCCCCCAGTGCATCCACGCCATGCGTTGCACGTGGGCATCGAGGCTAGCCTGCACCGCCTGCGCTGGGTCGGCGTGGGCGCTGCCCATGAACCAGCGCGGCGCGTACGCCCCGATCGGCATCATCGCCACGTCGATGTGGTGGTGGCGCTGGCCGATCTCGGCGAAGCGGTGGCCGTACGCGGAGTCGCCCGCGTGGTAGATGACCGGCCCGCCGTCGGCCTGGATGATCCAGCCGCCCCAGAGTGTGTGGTTCAGGTCGCGCAGGCCGCGCCGGGTCCAGTGGTGGGCGGGGACGAACTCGAAGCCGACGCCGGCGACGGTGTGCTGCTCCCACCAGTCCAGTTCGGTGACGTCGGTGAAGCCACGCCTGGTGAACCAGGAGCCGAGCGCGGCTGGAGCCAGAATCGGCGTCCGGCGGGGCAGCCGACGGATCGTCGGCGCGTCGAGGTGGTCGTAGTGGTTGTGGCTGATGACGACGGCGTCGATCGGCGGGAGGTCGTCCCAGGGCAGGCCGGGTGCGGTGCGTCGACGGATCCGGCCGGGGATGGCCTCGGACCAGACCGGGTCGGCCAGGATGGCCCGTCCGCCGGTGCGGATCAGGTAGCTGGCGTGCCCGATCCAGGTCAGCGAACTCTGACCGCCGGTCAGCTGCGGCAGGGGTTCGTCGACGGTCGGGATCTCACCGAGCTCCCGCTCGGGGCGTTCCTTGCCGCGGAACCCGCCCTCACGGACCAGGCGGAGGAACTCCCGCCGGCCGGGCAGCGGCTCGGTGACGCGGTCGGCGAAGCTCTTCGGCCACTGGCGGGTCATCGCTCCCGTCTTACCACCGCCGTCGCGTCACGGGATGATGCTCGTCGTGACCGACCTGTCAGGCGATCCGCGCCGCGGGCGACGCGTGTCCACGGACCAGTCGGCGGACCGGGTGCGGGACGAGCCGCCGGTGCTCCCGTCGACCACCCGCGACGAGTCCGCCGAGGGATGGAGCGAGCGGGCCGACACCGAGTCCGACGACGAGCGCTTCCTGCGCGAGCGACCCCCGCACCACGAGGGCTGAGCCGGCCAGCCCGCTGCTCAGAACTGCTTGGGCTGGTCCCCGGGACCCATCCCGCGCTGCGCGGCCAGCAGGTCGCGGATCTCGGCCAGCAGTTCGACGTCGGTCGGCGCGGCCGGGCCGGCTTCCTCACCGCGGGCGCGGCGCTCCTGGATCGTCTTCATCGGCACCACGACCACGACGTAGACAACTGCAGCGGTCAGCGCGAACGTGATCACCGCGTTGACGAATCCACCCCAGTCGAAGACTTGCTGGTTGACCGTGAACGTGCCGCCGTCCACGCCACCGCCGCCCAGCAGGTTGATCAGGGGGTTCAGGAACGCTTCGGTGAAGGCGGTGACCAGCGCGGCAAAGGCGACACCGATGACCACCGCCACCGCCAGGTCGACGACGTTGCCCCGGAACAGGAAGTCCTTGAAGCCCTTCAGCATGCTGCCCCCAGCTGTCAAAAACGGGCCCTCGCCCGTTACGGCGGCGCCAGCGTAGCCGCCAAAGATCGCGAGTAGGCCGCCGCTACGAGTGCGGCGACGGCGTGCAACGGCACCGCCACGACGACGATCGCGCCCTCCGGCACCACCTGGTCGGCAGCCCGGGGGATACCGACGACCAGGGCGTTGCCCGCCACGAGTTCGCCGGTGACGATCTCGGCGGCGGCCGCGATCCCGTTGTCCACGGCGTACAGGTCGATGCGATCACCGGGCCGCAGCAGGACGCTCACGCCGGCATCGGTAAGCCGCACTGGAACCGCACGGTGGGTCGGCCCGAGTGAGTCCACGAGGCCCGGCCCGAGCAGTCGCAGGTCGGTGATCGGCTCACCGCGCTGCACGGCCGCCGCGAGCACCCGTCCGATCGGGTTGTCGTCCTGGTCGAGCGCACTCGGTGACAGGAGCCGGTGCGGCCAGGCGGCCGGCGCCAGGTCCGCGGCGGCCAGGACGTGCCCCGGCGGCAGGTCCCGGCTGGCGGTGAGGACGGTGACCGTCGGCTCGGCATCCCTGGCGGAGGGGACGGGCTCGGCGGTGGCCAGCAGGGCCGCGGTCACCAGGAGGCCGACGGCCAGGACGCGCCGGCCCCACCGCAGCCACCGGCCGGCCCGCAGGCGCAGCCGGTCGAAGCGGATGGGCACGGGGGACTCCTCGGATCAGCGGGCGCGACTATGACGACAGCCGTGACGCTAGGCGGCGGGGCTGACCAGAAGGAGGTACGAAGCCGGCCTGTGGACAAGCGCCTCAGGCTGTGGACAGTGCTGCACCGCGGGGCACTGAGGAGAAGGGACGAAACCTAGGCCGCGGGGCTGGATGTCGCCTTGCCCGGCGATGAGCCCGACGATGAGCGTGCGGACGAGCGTGCGGAACCGGCCGACGAGGTCGACGTCGGCGTGCCGGAGTCCTGCTTCGCGGCCGAGGCCGAGCCGGCGTTCTCCTTGGCCTTACTTGCGTCAGACTTGCCGGACTCGGACTTCGCTCCCGTGGAGTCGGACTTCGCCGCGGAGTCGGCCTTGTCCTTGCCGCTGTCCTTGCCGCTGTCCTTGCCGGCCCGAGAGTCGTTGCGGTAGAAGCCGGAGCCCTTGAAGACCACGCCGATCGAGCCCCACACCTTGCGCAACCGGCCCGAGCACTCGGGGCACTCGGTGAGAGTGTTGTCGGAGAAGGACTGCACCCGCTCGAACTCATGGCCGCAGTCGGCCACGGTGCAGGCGTACTGGTAGGTGGGCACCGGTGCTTCCTCCGTGAGACATCGCCGAAGCTGGCCCTCGGCCGGAATATTGCCGAGGCTGGCACTCGGCCGTCGAGACTGCTAACAGTGTGCCACGGCCCGGCTGTTCCCCGTACGGTCCGTCGGCATGGAGACGCTGCTCGGGAACGTGTTGTGGATCCCGACGATGGTGGTCACGGTGCTCGTGTTCAGCGCCGTGATCCGCCGGCTGCTGGGGGTCCGTTTGGGGCTGGCGCGTACCGCGTTGGCGGCAGTCCTCGCGTTGCTGGTCGCCGGACCGTTGCTGACGGCCATGCTCCCCGATCCGCAGGGCAACGACGTCGGCACCGCGCTGTTGTTCGGCCTGCTGGCCATCTGCGCGGCCAGCCTGCTCGCGATGATCGTTCTGGTCATCGCGGAAGTCGTTGTCCCCGAGGGCTCCGTTCCGGGACCGATCGAACTCTGGCGTGGCTGGCGGATCCGGGTGTCCCGGACTCGCCGGTACTCCCAGATCCTGCGGATCGCCGTCCGGCACGGTCTCGGGCGGTTCCTGCGCGGTGAACGACACGCCGGCCCGCGGTCCGCGCAGGCCCGCCTGGAGTTGGCCCGGTCGGTGCGGCGGGCGCTGGACGAGGGTGGCGTGACGTTCGTCAAGCTGGGCCAGCAGCTGTCCACGCGGCGGGACTTGGTGCCCGCGGAATTCGCCCACGAGCTGGCCGGCCTGCAGGACAACGCGGCACCGATCCCGTGGGCCGACGTCAAGGCGGTGCTGGCGGCGGAGCTGGGCCGGCCGGTCGAGGAGGTGTTCGCAACGGTCGACACCAAGCCGCTGGCCGCGGCCTCCGTCGCCCAGGTGCACGCCGCCCGGCTACCCGACGGCGCGGATGTCGTCGTGAAGGTGCAACGTCCGGGCATCGCGCGGGTCGTCGAGCGCGACATGGACATCCTGGCCCGCCTGGCCGGAACGCTGGAGGCGCGGACCGACTGGGGCCGTTCCTTGGGTCTGGTCAACCTCGCTCGCGGCTTCGCCGATGCGCTACGCGAAGAACTCGACTTCACCACCGAGCGCGACAACCTGCGCGCGATGGCGGCCCTCAACGCCGCATCCGGGCGTGGCCTTCGCGTGCCGACGCCGGATCCTGGGCTGTTCACCGAGCGTGTCCTGGTGATGGACCGGCTGACCGGGATTCCGCTCGCCTCGGCTGAACCGGTGCTGTGGGCGCTCGGGGCGGAAGGGCGCCGGAGGGTGGCCACCGGACTCCTCGACACCGTCTGGGACCAGGTGCTGGAGCACGGCATGTTCCACGTCGACCTGCATCCCGGCAACGTGCTGGTCGACCGTGACGGCTCGCTGGGATTGCTCGACTTCGGCTCGGTGGGACGCCTCGACGGCACGACGCGAGCGGCTGTCGGCCGGTTGATGGCCTCGCTCGGGCGGGCGGATTCGCAGGGCGCTGTCGACGCGCTGCTCGACCTGGTCGATCGACCGGAGGTCGTCGACGAGCGGGAGATGGAGCGCGCGCTCGGCGTACTGATCCTCAGGTACACCGCACCGGGCGCGACCGCCGGAGCGGCCGCATTCACAGCGCTCTTCCGGCTGGTCACGTCGCATCGCCTCGGCATACCGCCCCAGGTGGCTGCCGTCTTCCGGACGTTCGCGACGCTCGAGGGCACGTTGCTGACCATCGACCCGAGCTTCGACCTCATCGCCCGGGCGCGGGAGACCGGACGGGATCGGGTGGCCGAGGCCCTGGCCCCGGAACGCCTTCGCCAAACCGCGGTCGACGAGTTGACCGCGCTGCTGCCGGTGCTGCGGCGGCTGCCGCGTCGCCTCGACCGCATCGCGGGCGCTGCGGAGGACGGTCGGCTCAGCGTCAACGTCCGGCTGCTGGCCGACCCCCGGGACCGTGGCGTGATCACTGATCTGGTGCACCAGGCCCTGTTGACCGTTCTCGGTGCCGCCGCGGGCGTGATGGCCGTGCTGCTGCTGGCCAATCGGGGGGGCCCGCAGGTCACCGAGTCCGTGGAGCTCTTCGCGGTGTTCGGTTACGGACTGCTCATCGTCGCTGTGGTCCTCGTCCTCCGCGTGCTCGTCGTCATCCTCCGCCGCGACCGGGCGTGACGCCGGTCGGGCCCGCTCCAGGACGACCGGTATATCTCGATCGGTCTTCGCCTGGTACTCGTCATACGGGGGCCAGGCGGCGCTGGTCATCACCGCCCACATGTCCGGCTTCTCCTCGGCGGTGGCGGTCCGTGCGCTCGCCGCGAACCGTTCGGCCCGGACCTGGACCATGACGTCGGGGCCGGCCTGCAGGTTGAGGTACCAGGCCGGGTGCGTCCTCGCTCCGCCGTCCGACGCCACGAGGAGGTAGGCATCGCCGTACTCCCGGTAGATCAGCGCCGAGCTGCGCTTCGCACCGGTCCGGCGGCCGGTGGTCGACAGGATGAGGACCGTGGCCCCGTTCCAGTCGTGCCCTGCCGGCCGTCGGTCTCGTCGTAGCGGCGTGCGTGCTCGTCGCCGTAGAGCATCCGGTCTCCTATCGGTACTCGGGGTTCTCGTAGTCGAAGCGACTGCCGGCGTCCCATGCGCGGCGCTGATTCCCGTGCGCTGGTACGCCGCCCGCCACCTTCAGCATCCGGGCCAGGTGCAACAGGTTCCACGTCATGAACGCGGTGTTGCGGTTGGTGAAGTCGTTCTGCGGTCCGCCGGAACCCTCGTCCAGATACGAAGGCCCGGGTCCGGCCGCGCCGATCCAACCGGCATCGGCCTGCGGCGGGATGGTGTAACCCAGGTGCTGCAGGCTGTACAGGACGTTGCTCGCGCAGTGTTTGATGCCGTCCTCGTTGCCGGTGATCAGGCAGCCGCCGACCCGTCCGTAAAACGCGTATTGACCCGCGTCGTTGAGGAGGCTCGAGCAGGCGTAGAGCCGCTCGATGACCCGCTTGGTGACCGAGGCGTTGTCGCCCAGCCAGATCGGACCGGCGATGACCAGGATATCCGCGGCCAGCACCGTTTCGAACAGCGCCGGCCATTCGTCACTCGCCCAGCCGTGCTCGGTCATGTCCGGGTAGACACCGGTGGCGATGTCATGGTCCACAGCGCGGATGACGTCGACCTGCACACCGTGTTTGCGCATGACGGCCGCGCTGGCATCGACCAGCCCACCGGTGTGGGACAGCTCGGGGGACTTCTTCAGGGTGCAGTTGACGTACAGCGCGCGGAGCCCGGTGAAATCCCAATCGGCCATGGCGGCCAGCCTGTCATGGTGGTGCCAGGCTGGGTGGATGGAGTGCTTGCGTACGCCGGAGGACCGTTTCGTCGGCCTGCCCGACTTCGACATCGAGCCGCAGTACGCGTCGGGCCCGGACGGCGAGGGTGGACAGCTGCGGATGGCGTTCGTCGAGGCCGGCCCACGCGACGGGCCGCCGGTCCTGCTGCTGCACGGCGAACCGACGTGGTCGTTCCTGTACCGCCGGATGCTGCCGCTG
>JACCSC010000404.1 GCA_013813215.1 Geodermatophilaceae bacterium
CAGCGTCCCGTCCATGTCGAACAGAACGGCGCGCAGCATCAGCGGGCGTTGAAGTACTTGGCCTCGGGGTGGTGGACGATGATCGCCGAGGTCGACTGTTCCGGGTGCAGTTGGAACTCCTCGGACAACTCCACGCCGATCCGCCCCGGCTCGAGCAGCGTCATGACCTGCCGCTGGTCCTCCAGGTCGGGGCAGGCCGGGTAGCCGAAGGAGTAGCGCGAGCCGCGGTAGCCCTGCCGGAACACCTCCTGCAGGTCGCCGGCGTCCTCGCCGGCCGCCGAGGAGCCGTCCGGGAAGCGCAGCTCCTCCCGCGTACGCCGGTGCCAGTACTCGGCCAGCGCCTCGGTCAGCTGGACCGACAGGCCGTGCACCTCCAGGTAGTCGCGGTACGCGTCGGCGGCGAACAGCTCGGCGGCGTACTCGCTGATCCGGTTGCCCATCGTCACCACGTGGAACGCGACGACGTCGAGCTGTCCGGAGTCCTTGGCCCGGAAGAAGTCCGACAGGCACAGCCGCCGTTCCCGGCGCTGACGAGGGAAGCTGAACCGGACCCATTCCCCGCCGGGCTCGTCGGCCGTGCCGTGCAGCACCACGAGGTCGTCGCCCTCGCTGACGCACGGGAAGTAGCCGTAACAGACCGCCGCCTCCAGCGCGGCGTCGGTCTGCAACCGCTCCAGCCAGTACCGCAGCCGGGGCCGACCCTCGGTCTCGACCAGCTCCTCGTACGCCGGACCCTCACCGCCCCGGCTGCCGCGCAGGCCCCACTGGCCGAGGAAGGTCGCCCGCTCGTCCAGCATGGCGGCGTAATCGGCGAGGGCGAGGCCGCGCACGACCCGGGAACCCCAGAACGGCGGCGTCGGGACTGCGTTGTCGACGGCCACGTCGGATCGGGTGGGCGGCTCCGGTTCGTCCACCACGACCTGCCGCCGCTGGGCGGCGATCCGCGCCGACCGCTCCCGCCGCTGTCGGCGTTCAGCCGCCTTGTCGTCGCGCTCGTCCGATCCGGGGGCGGCCGCGCCCCGGGACACCAGGGTCTCCATCAGCCGCAGCCCCTCGAACGCGTCGCGCGCGTAGCGCACGTCGCCGTCGTAGGTGTCTGACAGCTCTCCCTCGACGTACGCGCGGGTCAGCGCCGCCCCACCGAGCAGGACCGGAAAACGGGACAGCCCACGGGAGTTCAGCTCCTGCAGGTTCTCCTTCATGATCACCGTGGACTTGACGAGCAGGCCGGACATCCCGATCACGTCGACCCGGTGCTCCTCGGCGGCGTCGATGATGGCGCTGATCGGCTGCTTGATGCCGAGGTTCACCACGTCGTAGCCGTTGTTCGTCAGAATGATGTCGACCAGGTTCTTGCCGATGTCGTGGACGTCGCCCTTGACGGTAGCCAGCACGATCCGGCCCTTGCCGTCCTCGTCGGCGCGGTCCATGTGCGGTTCGAGGTAGCCGACCGCGGTCTTCATCACCTCTGCGGACTGCAGGACGAACGGCAGCTGCATCTCCCCCGACCCGAACAGGTCACCGACGATCTTCATCCCGGTCAGCAGCGTGTCGTTGACGATCTCCAGCGCGGGCCGGGTGGCCAGGGCGGCGTCGAGGTCTGCCTCCAGGCCGTTGCGCTCCCCGTCGACGATCCGTCGCTCCAGCCGCTGGGAGAGCGGCAAAGCCGCCAACTCCGCGGCCCGCGACTCCTTCGTGGACTGCACGTCCACACCCTCGAACAGCTGCAGGAAGCGCTGCAGCGGGTCGTAATCCGGCCGCCGGCGGTCGTAGACCATGTCCAGGGCGACCTCGCGCTGATCGTCGGCGATCTTCGACATCGGCAGGATCTTGGAGGCGTGCACGATCGCGGAGTCCAGTCCCGCGCGGACGCATTCGTGCAGGAACACCGAGTTGAGCACCTGCCGGGCCGCGGGGTTCAGCCCGAAGGACACGTTGGACACGCCAAGGGTGGTCTGCACCTTGGGGTGCCGGGCCTTGAACCGGCGGATCGCCTCGATGGTCTCGATCGCGTCGCGCCGCGTCTCCTCCTGCCCGGTGGCGATCGGAAAGGTCAGGGTGTCGAGCAGGATGTCGCCGGCGTCCATCCCCCAGCGACCGGTGAGCTCCGCGATCAGACGATCGGCGATCGCCACTTTCCCATCGGCGGTGCGGGCCTGCCCCTGCTCGTCGATGGTGAGGGCGACGACGGCGGCGCCGTGCTCACGGACGATCGGCATCACCCGCGCGAAGCGGGACTGGGGACCGTCGCCGTCCTCGAAGTTCACCGAGTTCACGACACCGCGCCCGCCCAGGCACTCCAGGCCGGCCTCGATGACCTGCGGCTCGGTGGAGTCCAGCACCAGCGGCAGCGTGGAGGCAGTGGCGAACCGGCGGGCGATCTCGGTGATGTCGGCCGTACCGTCTCGTCCCACGTAGTCCACGCAGACGTCGAGCAGGTGGGAGCCGTCGCGGGTCTGGGCGCGCGCGATCTGGACGCAGTCGTCGTACCGCGCTTCGAGCAGCGCGTCGCGAAAAGCCTTGGAGCCGTTGGCGTTCGTGCGCTCGCCGATCATCAGGACCGAGGTCTCCTGACGGAACGGAACCGACTGGTACAGCGAGGCGGCGCTGGCCTCCCGGCGCGGGCGCCGGGCCGCCGGAGTGCGGTCGCGAACCGCCGCCACGACCTGGCGGACGTGCTCGGGCGTGCTGCCGCAGCAACCCCCGACCAGCGTCGTACCGAACTCCTCGACGAACTGCGCCAGCGCGCCGGCCATCGCCTCCGGGCTCAGCGGATACACCGCGCCGTGCGGACCGAGTTCGGGCAGCCCGGCGTTCGGCATCACCGACACCCCGATCCCGGCGTGCCGGGACAGGAACCGCAGGTGCTCGCTCATCTCATGCGGGCCGGTGGCGCAGTTCAGGCCGATCAGATCGATGCCCAGCGGCTCCAGGGCGGTCAGGGCGGCGCCGATCTCCGAACCCAGCAGCATCGTCCCGGTGGTTTCGACCTGGACCTGGGCGAAGACGGGCACCGACCTGCCCTGCTCGGCCATCGCGCGGCGCGCGCCGACGATCGCGGCCTTGGCTTGCAGCAGGTCCTGCGCGGTCTCGACGAGGACCGCGTCGATCCCGCCGTCGAGCATGCCGGTCACCTGCCGCTGGTAGGCCTCGCGCAGGTCGGCGTACCGCGCATGCCCGAGGGTCGGCAGCTTCGTCCCAGGCCCCACCGAGCCGAGCACCCAACGCGGCCGGTCGGCGGTCGCGAAGTCGTCGGCCACGCCGCGGGCCAGCCGGGCCCCTGCGGTCGCGAGCTCCTCGATCCGCTCGGCGATGCCGTACTCTCCGAGGTTGGCCAGGTTGGCCCCGAAGGTGTTGGTCTCGACCGCGTCGGCACCGGCCTCGAAGTAGGCAGCGTGGATCTCGCGGACGACGTCCGGGCGACGCACGTTGAGAATCTCGTTGCAGCCCTCGTGGCCCTCGACGTCATCGAGGCTCAGGTCCAGCGCCTGCAGCATCGTCCCCATCGCCCCGTCGGCGACGAGGACGCGCTCACGCAGCGCACTCAGCAGCGACGAACCGGAGCTTTCGGGCATCGGCCGAGCCTACGACGGACCACGCGGCCGCTCAGCAGGGCGCGGGCGCGTCGCCGACGTAGGGTTGGCCACATGACGGAGTTCGAGTCGTTTCCCGAACTCGTCGACCCCGTCGTGGTCGGGGCGTTCGAGGGATGGAACGACGCCGGGGATGCGGCGAGCAGTGCCGTCGAACATCTGGAACTCATCTGGGACGCCCGGCCGCTGGCCGCGCTGGACCCCGAGGACTACTACGACTTCCAGGTCAACCGGCCGCTGGTGTCCCTCGTCGACGGCGTGAGCCGGCGGATCGAGTGGCCGACTACGCGATTGTCGGTCTGCCGGCCCCCGGACTCCGCGCGCGACGTCGTACTGCTGCGCGGGATCGAGCCCAACATGCGCTGGCGCGGCTTCTGCGAGGAGCTGGTGGAGCTGTGTCGCGAGCTGGGCGTGGAGAGTGTGGTCGTGCTCGGCGCGCTCTTGGCCGACACACCACACACCCGCCCGGTTCCGGTGACCGGCTCGTCGTACGACGCCGCCTCGGCCGAGCGCTACGGCCTGGAGGCCTCTCGCTACGAGGGCCCGACCGGGATGACCGGCGTGTTCCAGCAGGCGTGCGTGCAGGCCGGGCTGCCGGCGATCTCGTTCTGGGCCGCCGTACCGCACTACGTGTCGCAGCCGCCCTCGCCCAAGGCGACGTTGGCCCTGCTGCACCGCGTCGAGGAGGTTCTCGATGTGCCCGTGCCGCTCGGTGCGCTGCCCGAGCAGGCCGAGGAGTGGCAGACCCTGGTCGACGAGATGGCCGGTGAGGACGACGAGGTCACCGAGTACGTCCGCGCGCTGGAGGAACGCGACCCGGCAGGACAGCTCACGCAGACCAGCGGCGAGGTGATCGCCCGCGAGTTCGAGCGCTACCTGCGCCGGCGGGGCCCGGCCGGGCCTTCGTAGGTGCCGGTCATGCTGGCGATGCGCGTGCTGCGGGTGGTCGTGCACAACACCACCCGGCAACCGGTGCTGCTGCTCGGCGAGGTCGACGGTGAGCGGTGCGTACCGGTCTTCCTCCGCCAACCCCAGGCCGACGTCATCGCGAGCGGCCCGCGTAGCGACGGCGACCCGCTGCTGACCCAGGACCTCATCGGGCCGATCGTGCGCGGCCTCGGGCACCAGCTCGACGGCGTGCACCTCACCGAGCTGCGCGACGGCCTGTTCTCCGCTGACCTCGTGTTCGACGGAGGCACCCGCATCGCCGCCCGGCCCAGCGACGCGCTGGCCGTGGCCGTGCGCGACGGCGTACCGATCTTGATGGCGTCGGCCATCCTCGACGCCGTCGGCCAGCCGATCGCGGACCTCTTCCCGCACGGCGGCGCCGCCCCACCCGACGAGCAGCTGCGCGAGTTCCGGGAGTTCGTCGACGACGTTTCTCCGGAGGACTTCCGGGATTCGCCGCCCTGACGGCCGGAAGCGTTTCAGCCGGAGCCGAAGATGCGCCGGGCGTCGCGAATGTCCTCGATGGCCCGGTCGAACAATCGGTCGTGCCATTCGGGATTCTCGACGTCACCACTCCGGCCGCCACTGAAGCGCACCTCGGACTGCCCTGGCTCCCAGCCGAGGATCCGGAGGTGGATCTCGGCCAACGGCTCGCACTCGCATCGCTTGCTCGGCGAGCGCCCGCTGTTCGGGGGGCAAGGACTCCGCACTCAGCGGACTGAACGTGAACCAATCACCACTGCTGGGCACATCCACCTCCTCGAGGGGTGACAGGGCGATCCCCAGCAAGGAGTCAAGCAGGCCGCGGATGGGGCGGCTCCGCACGCTGCTGGAGTCGACGAAGGGCACGATGACCAAGAATTGCATGACCGACGGCGTTGCCGATCTGGACCACATCGCGGCCTGGCGCTCGGCTCTGGAGCGCTGCTGACCGACGGTGAACACGAGGGACGGCCGTTGCAGGCTGGGCAGCGACCTGGCAGGAGAACCTCGATCTCCATGACGTCGGGATCGGCCACAACGGATGCGCTGGCAGCCCCACGGCGCCATGAACGCATCCCTTGTCCGCAGTTCGGCGGTTGTTGAAGGACTCCACCCGATCACGGCCTTGCAGGCAAAGACGGTCGTGGCCGACGCAAGGGTTGCCGTCCGAGCGTGGGTGACCGCCTACGAGTGATCCGCTTCTGGGATCCTACTGGTAACGTCTTCCCAGTGAGAGCTACCGTAGATTCCGTCGGGCGGATCGTCGTACCGAAGGCCCTGCGCGATTCGCTGGGCCTGGTGCCTGGGTCGCGGGTGGACATCTCCCGTTATGGATCGGGGCTCCACCTGGTTCCCGCCGGACGCACGGCCCGGCTGGTCGAGGACTCCGGGGTCTTGGTCGTGGACGGCGAGACGGGGCTGGACGACGATGACCTCTTCGGTCTCATCGACGCGGGACGGCGGTGACCCGTCCGCTGGCCGTGGACACCAGCGTGGCCGTTCCCCTCGTCGTGCGTACGCACGTGGCGCACCCGCAGGTGGTCAGGTGGTGGGGCGGGCGGGAAGTCAGCCTGAGTGGGCACGCCCTCGCGGAGACGTACTCCGTCCTCACCCGGCTTCCTGGCGATCTGCGGCTCGCGGCCCCCGATGCCGCACGGCTGATCGCGGCGCGATTCGCTCCGCCGCTTCTTCTCGGGCCGGAGACCGCTGGCCGACTTCCCGATCTACTCGCTCAGCAAGGCATCGCCGGCGGCGCAGTCTACGACGCGATGATCGCCCTGGCGGCGGTCGAGCATGATGCGATCCTCGCCACCCGGGACGCGCGCGCGAAGTCGACCTACGAGGCCGTCGGGGCCACGGTCGATGTGGTCGCGTCGTCGGACTCAGCGTCCGGCCAGGAGAGCCGCTAGACGGCGATGCCGAGGAGAGCGTCGAGGATGTCCTGGACCACGGGCGGCGCCGCCGGATCGTCGCCGCCCAGGGTCAGGGCGTCCTCGGCCCAGCGGTCGACCGCGGCGAGTGCCCCGACCGTGTCGAGGTCGTCGGCGAGCAGTCGGCGTACGCCGGCCAGCAGGTCCTCCGCCGGCGGGCCGGCGGGCGAGGCGACGGCGGCCCGCCAGCGGTCCAGTCGAGCCTGCGCCGCATCGAGCAGGTCGGCGGTCCACGACCGGTCGGCCCGGTAGTGACCGGACAGCAGCGCCGTACGGATCGCCATCGGGTCGACCCGGTCGCCGCGCAGCCGGGAAACGAACACCAGGTTGCCGCGGCTCTTGGACATCTTCGAGCCGTCCAGCCCGATCATCCCGGCGTGCACGTAGTGCCGCGCGAAAGGCTCCTCCCCGGTCACCGATTCGGCGTGCACAGCGGACATCTCGTGGTGCGGGAAGGTCAGGTCCGAGCCCCCGCCCTGGACGTCGAAGGACATGCCGAGCCGGTCGAGTGCGATCGCGGTGCACTCGATGTGCCAGCCCGGACGACCCGGACCGAGCGAGGACTCCCACGACGGCTCCCCCGGCCGGGCGCCGCGCCACAGGTGCGGATCGAGCCGGTTCCGCTTGCCCGCCCGATCGGGATCGCCACCGCGCTCGCCGAAGAACGCGAGCATGGCTTCGTGGGACAGGTTCGACTCGGAGCCGAAGCGTGGTGCGGTCGAGACGTCGAAGTAGATGTCGTCGCTGCCGTCGTCCAGGCGGTACGCCACGTCACCGGCCAGCAGCTTCTCGACCAGCGCCACGACCTCCGGGATGGATTCGACGGCGCCGATGTAGTCCCGCGGCGGCAGCACCCGCAGGGCCGTCATGTCCTCGCGGAACAGCGCCGTCTCGCGCATGCCGAGGACCATCCAGTCGTCCTGGTCTCGGAGGGCGCGCTCGAGCAGCGGGTCGTCGATGTCAGTGACGTTCTGGACGTAGTGGACGTCGTGCCCGGCGTCGCGCCAGACCCGGTTGACCAGATCGAAGGCCAGGTACGTCGCCGCGTGACCGAGGTGCGTGGCGTCGTACGGCGTGATCCCGCAGACGTACATCCGGGCCGTCGGTCCCGGCTCGGTCGGGCGGATCCGGCTGCTCGCCGTGTCGCGCAGCCGCAACGGCTGCCCTCGGCCAGGCAGTCGCGGGACGTCCGGTGCGGGCCACGACTGCATCAGCCGAGCCTAATCAGGGCCCGCTGACTAGAACGGGGGCTGAGCACCCGCCGCCTCAGAACGGCGGCCAAGGAACGGCCGGCCACTCCCCCGACGGTTCCGGGTGACAGCCCGAGCCCAGCAGCCGGTCCAGCCGCATCCGGGTGACCCGGACCTCGCGGCGGGTCAGGTGCTCGGCGAGCTGCGGCGCCAGGCAAGTTGCGAAGTCGGTGCGCAGTCCCCGCAGCGTTTCCACAGTCGTGGCCGGCAACGACTTGCCGGCCCAGCGCCACAAGACGGTGCGCAGCTTGTCCTCGGCGGCGAAGCTCACCCCGTGGTCGACGCCGTACACCCGGCCGTCCGGCATCGGGATCAGGTGCCCGCCCTTGCGGTCGGCGTTGTTGATCACGGCATCGAAGACCGCCATCCGGCGCAGCGGCGCCAGATCCGCCCGGATCAGCCGGGTCAGATCCACCTCGGGGTCGCCGTCGACCCACAGCTGGACCATCCCGGTCCCGAACGGCCCGTCGCGCAGGACCGTCGGCGGCACCACTTCCCAGCCGAGAGCCTCGGAGACCAGGTACGCCGACACCTCGCGGCCGGCCAGGGTGCCGTCCGGGAAGTCCCACAGCGGCCGTTCCCCGGCGACCGGCTTGTAGACGCAGGCGGCCTGTACGCCGTCCCCGGTGAGCGAGCAGAACAGGGTGGCGTTGCTCGCGTCGACCAGCCGGCCCTCGACCTCGATCCGCCCCGTCCGGAGCAGGGCGAGTACGTCGGCCAACTCAAGGTCGTGCGGGTCGGCCACCAGCGGGCCGGCGTCCACCGGTTCGGGCTCGGCCGCCGGGCGGTCCGCGGCGGTCAGCGCCGGTATCCGTTCTGCCGCGGGCAGATGTGCCCTGACGGCTCCAGGGGCAGGGCACACAGCGGACAGGCCGGCCGCCCCGCGGAGACCACCCGGCGGGCGCGGGCGATGAAGGACCGGGCCGCATCCGGGGTGATCCGCACGCGCAAGGCGTCGGGCCCCTCCGGGGTGTCGGACAGGATGGCGTCCTCGTCCACCGGCTCCTCGCCGCCGGCCACCGCTTCGACCACGAGGGTGTCGGCTTCGGAGTCCCAGGCCAGGCCCATGGCCCCGACCCGGAACTCCTCCTCGACCGGCGCGGTCAGCGGTTCCAGATCCTCGACCGGTGCGGCCAGCTCGGCACCGGTGGTGAGCGCGGCGAGCACGTCGCGGGCGACCTGCTCCCGGGTGCGCTGCGGACCGGGTTGGGCCTCGGTACCGCTGTCGCGGGCGGCGACCTCGGTGAGCAACTCGTCCATCCGGTCGGCCAGCACGGCAACCTGGGTCTTCTCCAGGCTGACGCTCACGGTCCGGCCCTGGTGCGAGGCCTGCAGGAAGAACGTGCGCTCACCCGGCTGGCCCACCGTGCCGGCCACGAACCGCTCCGGCTTGTCGAAGAGGAAGACCTGTCGCGTCATGACGTCCGCACCACGGGATCTGACCCTACGCGCGCAGCGCGTGGAGACTCCCCAAGCGCAGCGCAGGCCGTCACGGCGTACCGCTGCCGCCGCCCACGACAGCGTCCGACGTACGTCGCCGCCGTCCGCGTCGGCGCTGCGGCACCAGGACGTCGACCGGGGAGCCGGTGTCGTTGACCCGTACGACGAACGGCCGGGTGTCGGTGTAGGTCACGACGCTCAGCGAGCCGGGATCGACCACGATCCGCTGGAACTGGTCCAGATGCAGTCCCAGGGCATCGGCCAGCACTGCCTTGATGACGTCGCCGTGGCTGCAGGCGAGCCAGACCGCGTCGGGGCCGAGCGTGCCGTTCCATTCCCGGACCGCGGCCACCGCCCGATGCTGCGTGTCGGCCAGGCCCTCACCCTCGGGGCCCGGGAACACCGCCGCCGAGGGGTGCTGCTGGACCACCTTCCACATCGGCTCCTTGGCCAGCTCCTTGAGCGGGCGACCGGTCCAGTCGCCGTACCGGCACTCCCCGAACCGGTCGTCGGTCTGAACCGGTACGCCGTCGCGCCCCGCGGCCACCGCCGCAGCGGTCTCCTGGCAGCGCTGCAGCGGACTGCTGAGCACCGCCGCGAGCGGCAGGACGCGAAGCCGATCGGCGACCGCCCGGGCCTGCTCGGCCCCCTTGTCGTCCAAGCCCACGCCCGGCGTCCACCCGGCGAGGACGCCGCCGGTATTGGCCGCGGTCCGGCCGTGTCGCAACAGCAGCAGGGTGGTCACTCCAAGCCGCCGGTGGCATCCAGGACGCCGAAGCCGAGCAGCGCCGCCACCACGAGCCCGAGGATGACCCGGTACGGCACGAACGCGGTGATCTTGTGCCCGGCGACGAACTTCAGCAGCCAGGCGATGGTGGCGTAGGCCACGACGAAGGAGACCACCGTCCCCACCGCGGTCGGCACCAGTCCGACGCCGCCGTCCAGCGCGTTGGGCAGCTCGTAGACCCCGGCTGCGGTCAGGGCGGGGATGGCCAGGAAGAACGACAGCCGGGTCGCGGTCACCCGGTCCAGCCCGAGGATCAGGCCGGTGCTGATCGTGGCGCCCGAGCGCGAGACACCAGGGACGAGGGCGACGCACTGCATCAGCCCGATCACCAGGACGTCCCGCAGGGTCGTCTCGGACTCGCCCCGCGCCTGGGTCGGCTTGCGTTCGGCGTACACCATCACCGCGCTCCACAGCACGAGCGCCGCGGCCACCACCCACAGGCTGCGCAGCGGCCCGGCGATGAGGTCCTGGGCGGCGAATCCGACGATGCCGATCGGCAGCGAGCCGGCGATGACGTACCAGCCGAACTTGTAGTCGAAGCCGCGGGCCTCGGCCTTGACCAGGCCGCGCCCCCAGGCCGCGACGATGCGCGTGATGTCGCGCCAGAAGTAGAACAGCACGGCGAGAATCGCCCCGACCTGGATCACCGCGGTGAACGCGGTGATCGATCGGTCGTCGACCGGCAGTCCGAGCAGTCCCTCGGCCAGGGTCAGATGCCCGGTGCTGGACACGGGCAGGAACTCGGTCAGCCCCTCGACGATCCCCAGGATGATCGCTTCGAAGATGCTCATGCGGCCAGGCCGGCGCGCTCCAGGGCGTCGACCGCGATGCGCAGGGTCTCGATCCGCTCGGGCATCGAGGCCCCGTGGGGAGCCAGGGACAGCGTGGTGACCCCCGCCGCCGCGAAGGCCCGCATCCGCTCGGCGATCCGCTCGACCGGCCCCAGCAGCGACGTACCGTCGACGAACTCCAGCGGTACGGCGGCGGCGGCCCCGGTGTAGTCCCGCGCGAGGTACCGGTCCTGGATCTGCGCCGCGGCCTGCTCGAAGCCCATCCGCACCGCGAGCTGGTTGTAGAAGTTCTGCTCCCGGCTGCCCATCCCCCCGACGTACAGCGCGCAGTACGGGCGGACCGGGTCGGCCGCCGTAGCCACGTCGTCGCCGACCACGATCGGGACGGTGGCCACGATGTCCATAGGCGCGTCGGCGCGGCCGGCCGCGGCCATGCCCGCGCGGAGCGTGGCCACCGACTCGGCGGAGTGCTCCGGGGAGAAGAAGATGGCCAGCCAGCCGTCGGCGAGTTGTCCGGTCAGGCCCAGGTTCTTGGGGCCGACCGAGGCCAGGTAGAGCGGGATGTGCTCCCGGACCGGGTGCACGGTCAGGGTCAGTGCCTTGCCGGGGCCGTCCGGCAGCGGCAGCCGGTAGTGCTCGCCGTCGTACCGGACCCGCTCGCGGGCCAGCGCGGCGCGGACGATGTCGACGTACTCCCGGGTCCGGCCCAGCGGCTTGTCGAAGCGCACGCCGTGCCAGCCCTCGCTGACCTGCGGGCCCGACACTCCGAGTCCGAGCCGGAACCGGCCGCCGGACAGGCTGTCCAGAGTGGCCGCCGTCATCGCGGTCATCGCCGGAGTGCGCGCCGGGATCTGCATCACCGCCGCCCCGAGGTCGACCCGCTCGGTCAGCGCACCGACCCACGCCAGCACTGACACCACATCCGAGCCGTAGGCCTCCGCGGCCCAGACCACGCTGAACCCGAGCCGGTCGGCCTCTCGCGCCAGAGCCAGGTTGTCGGCGTCGTTGCCGGCCCCCCAGTAGCCCAGGTTGAGCCCAAGCTTCATCCGGTCGTCTCCTGCATCCTCGAGGGCGGGGCCTGCGGCGCGGTATCCGGCGGCGGGCCCGGCCACCCTAACCGCCGCCCTGCGCGGGCTGGTCTAAGTTGCCCAGTCATGGAGCAGCGGGCACTCGGAGGCAGCGGCCTGGTGGTGTCGCGGCTCGCTCTGGGCACCATGACCTGGGGCCGGGACACCGACGAGGACGACGCGGCGGCCCAGCTGCGGGCCTTCGTCGAGGCCGGCGGCACGCTGGTCGACACCGCCGACGTGTACGTCGAGGGCACCAGCGAACGCGTGCTGGGCCGGTTGCTGCACGACGTCGTACCGCGCGAGGACGTGCTCGTCGCGACCAAGGCGCACGGGGCGACGGGCTCCGGTGCGATGGGCCGCGGCTCGTCCCGGGGGCACCTGCTCGGGGCGCTGGAGGCCTCGCTGCGCCGGCTCGGCCTGGACCATGTGGACCTCTGGCAACTGCACTCCTGGGACCCGGACGTCGCCCTGGAGGAGACCCTCGCCGCGCTGGACAGCGCCGTCGCCTCGGGGAAGGTGCGCTACGTCGGCGTGTCCAACTTCACCGGCTGGCAGACCGCGCAGGCCGCCACCTGGCAACGGGCTTGGCCCGGCCGGGCGCCCCTGGTGTCTACCCAGATGGAGTACAGCCTGCTGCAGCGCGGCGTGGAACGGGAGGTGCTGCCGGCCTGTGCCGCGCTGGGGCTCGGCCTGCTGCCGTGGTCCCCGCTGGGCCGCGGCGTGCTGACCGGCAAGTACCGGCACACGACGCCGTCGGACTCCCGCGGCGCCTCCTCGCACTTCAAGGGCTTCGTCGAGGAGCTGCTCGGACCGGACGCGCAGCGGGTCGTCGAAGCGGTGGTCACCGCGGCGGACGGGCTGGGTACCTCGCCGCTGGCCGTCGCCCTGGCCTGGGTCCGGGACCGTCCGGGGGTGACCGCCCCGGTGATCGGGGCCCGGACCGTGGGGCAGCTGCAGGGCTCGCTGGCCGCCGAATCGGTGGAGCTGCCGAAGGAGATCCGGGCGGCCCTGGACGACGTGTCCGCTCCTGCGCTCGGCTACCCCGAGCAGACGCGCAGCTGATGCTCAGCCGGCGTCGATGAGCCGAACGTCGTAGGCCGCGAAGCGCCGATCCGCGGAGACGATCGTCAGCTGCTCGGAACGTCCCTGTGCGATCAGCAGACGGTCGAACGGATCCCGGTGATGCATCGGCAGATCCGCCACCGCCAGACCGTGATCGGGGGCGAGGCCGAGGATCCGAACGCCACTGTGCACCACGTGGTCGTGGAAGTCGGGTGGCACGGACAGCTTGCCGATCGCCACCTTCATCCCGACCTCGGCGAAGGACACGACGCTGAACAGCAACTCCGTGGCTTGCTCGATCGCCGCTCGCGCCGCACGTCCGAGGGCGCGTGTTCCCGCCAGCTCCCAGAGCACGATGTGCGTGTCCAGCAGCAGCCTCACGTCGGCTCGTCGAGCATCTCGTCGAGTTCGGCCTCGGTGAACTCGAAGTCCTCCGCGATCGAGAGGCGGCCGGCGAGCGAACCGTGCGCCGCTAGGAACCGCGCGCCCGGGGCCTGTGCCGGCTCGATCCGGATCAGCCGCGCCACCGGGACGCCGTGGCGCCCGATCTCCACGGCCTCGCCAGCCTCGACGCGCGCCAGAAGCTTCGAAAGGTCAGTCTTCGCTTGACCGACATTCACGAGCACGACATGAGCCTAACGCCGCTTGGCCAAGCTTGGCCAAGCGGTTCGGGGACGGCGTAGGCCGACCGTCGAGCAGCGGCGTAGCGCCGGCCGGGCCCGGCCCGTCCCACCGTCAGTAGGGTCGGGTGCCGTGGCCAGCGAGGCGGAGCAGCGGGCGGATCTGGCGTTCCGCGCCTTCTGCGAGGCCGGGCTCTGGCCCGGCATGTCGCGCACACTGGCTGCGGCGCTGCCCGGCGCCGGCATCGACCGGCCGGCGGCGGTGACCGCCAAGGCGCTGGCCGAGTTGCCGCGGGTCACCACCCAACGCGCCGAGCGGCTGGTCTCGACGTGGATCGGCGCCGGCTCGGCGTACGCCGTCGTGACCCAGCTCGTCGCGGCCCGGGTCGAGCCGCGGCTGGCCACCCGGTTGATCGACGTGTACGGCGAGGCGACCGCGGACCGGCTGATCGAGGATCCGTGGCTGCTGCTCGTCCTGCCCGACGCCCGGGTCGGTGACGCGGACCGGCTGGCGCTGGCCCTCGTGCCCGGGGTCCAGCGGGCCGATCCGCGCCGCGGCCGGGCCC
>JACCSC010000407.1 GCA_013813215.1 Geodermatophilaceae bacterium
GGGCCCGGCCGAGCGCAGGAGCACATTGCGGCACGCCTGGGGGAGCGAGAATCGCTCGCCGTCGTCTGAGTCGAGGAAGCGGGTGACGACCCCTGCCGCCAGCAGGCGCTTCACGCTGGCCGGATCGGCGTCGATGGCGGAGGCGACCTCCTCCGCAGTGCGCGCCTGCTCACCGATCGCCTCGAACACACCGAGGTCCACGAGCGCGGTCACCACGCATGTGTCGAAGAAGCCCTCTGCCTTGGCGAGCAGTTCCACCTGGTCTCGTTTGAGCTCGCGATCACCCATTACGGCAATGATAGGCGAGGGTGTGGGTGACCGGCCGAGACCCCGGCTGGGGGGAAACTCATCGCCGCCGCGAGCTGTGCCATGCTGTGCCGTGGTCGCAGAGCGCCAGAAGGTACGAGGGCGATGAAGGCGCCCCTGGCTCAGCTCACGGCTTGGACCCCGTCGGCCCTGCCGGGTGACATCGTGCTCGGCTTCGTGCTCTTCGACGTCCTGGTCATCCTCGTGGCTGCGCGCCTGCTCGGCGCGCTCGCCCGCAAGCTCGGCCAACCGACGGTGGTCGGGGAGATCGTGGCCGGGGTGCTGCTCGGCCCGACGCTCCTCGGCGCCACCGTCTTCAACTGGGGCCACCCGTGGCGATGCTGCACTGCGACACGTCTCGCGCTTTCGCCGAGGCGGCCACCGGCACGCCCGTCGCACCCAGCATCACGTCGTGCCTGTTCCCCTACCAGGCCCGCGTCAACTTGAACGTACTGGGCCAGGTGGCGCTCATCATGTTCATGTTCCTTGTGGGCATCGAGGTCAATTACTCGAGGCTCAAGGGTCGAGCCAAGGCCATCGGCAGCGTCACCGTGGCGGTGGTGGCGCTGCCGATCGCCCTCGGCTTCCTGATCGGTCCCGTCCTCTACAACGCGAAGTTCGTCGGGTTCTTCGGCACGGACACCCAACCATCGCGAGTGGCCTTCGCCTTGATGGTCGGGGCCATGCTCTCGGTCACCGCCTTCCCCGTGATGGCCCACATCCTCCAGGAGAAGGCTCTGAGCACCAGTCGCATGGGCTCGGTTGGCATCGCCTCGGCCGCCACCGTCAGCGTGCTGATGTTCCTCGCCATCACGTTGGCGGCGAGTGTTGCCAGTCACGACTCCGGGGGTGACATCGCCACGCGCTTCATCGCCGCCGCCGCATATGTGGCGGTGATGGCCCTCGTCGTCCGGCCGCTGCTTCGCCCGCTGGGGAGGGCCGCGGAAGAGAAGGCCACGGTCACGCCGCCGATGTTCGGCGTCATCTTCGTGCTCGTCTTCGCGTCCGCGTTCGTCGCCGACCGCATCGGCATCAACGTCATCCCCGGCGCCTTCCTCGCTGGCGCGGTGCTCCCGGCCAGGGAACTGATCAACCGGGAGATGCGCCTCAAGCTGCGGGACATCACGCTGGTCGTCCTGCTGCCGATCTTCCTCGCCTACTCCGGGTTGAACACGGACTTCTCCAAGCTCGGCATCTCGTTCGCCGCCGGGATCGCCTTGTTCCTCGCTGCGGGGATCGCTGGCAAGTGGGTCGGCGGCCTGGTGGGTGGACGCGTCGGCGGCCTGACCTGGCAGGAGAGCAACGTCGTCGGCGTCCTCATGAACTGCCGAGGGCTGCTCGTGCTGGTCGCCGCTCTCATCGCCCTGCAGAGCGGCGTGATCTCTCCGCAGATGCAGGCCGGGGCGGTGTTGATGGCGCTCATCACGACGATGATGACCGGGCCGCTGTTCGACCGGGCCGTGTCCAAGCTCCCCGCCGATGACCACGCCGCCGCCGAGGGGGCGGTGCCCGCACCGGCCCCGCCGTCTGGGGCGCCGACGCCGGCCCGATGAGGCTGCCGTTCAGGGCGGGTCGGCCTCCACGACGTGCGCGGCCCGCTATTGCTCGGCGAGGTCGCCCTCGCGCATCCACCGTTCGGTGGTCTCGACGCTGTCGAGCTCCGAGTTCCAGAGGGGCGCCCGGGACGGATCGAACCGAGAGCCGATCGGCACCGACACCGTCTCGGCGTCGTCGTAGGACCGCTCCCGCTGCAGCAGCTTGCGGCACGCGGCCAGCGCCCGCTCCCGGCCTCCGTGGGGCATGCCCTCGAAGACGCGGCCGGCGAGAATGTCGATCATCTGCTCGCGATAGCGGTCATGCGCGAAGACGGCGAACGCGATCGGGTTCTCCCAGAACGTGTCGATCATGTCCTCGAACATGTCGATGCCCTTTTCGACATTGATGATGTGCTCACCGAACGGGTTCGGGTCGTCCGGGAGTCGGCGCCCCTTCCCGTCGAGGTAACTGGCGATGGCGTCGGCGGCGAAGCAGGCCTCCTTCATCGATACGAACAGCCCGAAGGAGAAGATGGGGTCGACGAATCGGTGGGAGTCACCGACGCAGAGGAAGCCGGGGCCGCCCCAGTCGCGCACCTGGAAGGAGTAGTTCGGGATGACGTGCGCCGGCTCCACCAGCTCGGGCTCGGGGATGCGGTCGGTGAGGGCGCTGCTCAGCTCGACCATCTCCCTGCGCACGAAGTCCTCCTTGGACTGCTTGGCCTCGCGGAAGTATTGCGCCGGGATCACCACGCCGATGCTCGTCACCTCGTCGTCGATCGGGATGGCCCAGGCCCAGTGGTACTTCTTCTTGTAGAAGATGAGGGTGTTGCCAGGTTGGTCGGCGCGGGCCTCGCCGTCGTCCCTCACGAAGTTGGCGACCTGGGAGAAGACGGCGATCTGCTTGTCGTAGGAGCCGACGTACTTGGGCCCCGTGACCTTCTGGTTGGCCAGGAACGTCGCCTGCCCCGAGCAGTCGACGGTGAGCTCGGCTGCGATGTCGATTGTGGATCCATCGTCGGTGCGGACCTGAGCGCCGCGCACCGCCCCGCTGGAGTCGTCGACGAGGGGGGAGACAGCCCGGCCCTGCAGGAGGCCGGCACCGCGGGTGACCGCCTCTTCGAGCATCATCGTGTCGAACACGCTGCGCCGCACCTGCCAGGTGACCTGGTCGTGCATGACGAGGTCCTCGGTGCGCTGCTGCACCGGGAGGAACCAGTCCTTGTTGCCTCTCGGCCCGTAGACGGCCACGCCGTGCTTGATCGGATGACCGGCGGCGATCATCCGATCGCCCAGGCCGAGCTCTCGGCAGACGGCGCCGGCCTCACCCGTCATCGATTCGCCGATGTGGTAGCGGGGGAAACGTTCGCGCTCCACGATCAGCGCGCGGATGCCGTACGGCGCAAGTCGCATCGCCACCGTGGCCC
>JACCSC010000418.1 GCA_013813215.1 Geodermatophilaceae bacterium
AGCGGGTGCTGGACCGGCGGGTGGCGATGGCCGGCAGCGGCGGCGTCGACTGGGCCTTCGGTGAGATCCTCGCCCTCGGCTCGACGCTGATGGACGGCATCCCGGTGCGGTTGGCCGGCCAGGACAGCCGGCGCGGGACCTTCGTGCAGCGGCATGCCGTGCTCACCGACCGGGTGACCGGCGGGGAGTACACGCCGATCGCGGCGCTGAGTGAGAACCACGCGCGGTTCTGGGCCTACGACTCGCTGCTGTCGGAATACGCCGCGATGGGCTTCGAGTACGGCTACTCCGTGGCCAACCCGAAGGCCCTGGTCCTGTGGGAGGCGCAGTTCGGGGACTTCGCCCAAGGGGCGCAGATCATCGTCGACGAGTTCATCTCCTCCGGAGAGGCCAAGTGGGGGCAACGCTCCGGTGTCGTGCTGCTCCTGCCGCACGGCAACGAGGGCCAGGGGCCGGACCACTCCAGCGGCCGCATCGAGCGCTACCTGCAGATGTGCGCCGAGGACAACATGACCATCGCCAACTGCTCGACGCCGGCGAACTATTTCCACCTGCTGCGGCGCCAGGCCCTGCGCAGCATCCAGCGCCCGCTGGTCGTGTTCACCCCAAAGTCCCTGCTGCGACTGCGGGCGGCGACCTCGAGCGTCGAGGACTTCACCTCGGGCACCTTCCGGCCCGTACTCCCCGACTCGGGTGTGGCCGGCAAGCAGCTGGACCCGGTCGGTGTCCGCCGCGTCCTGCTGTGCAGTGGCCGGATCGCCTACGACCTGCTCGCACACCGCAGCGACAACGGGATCACCGACGTCGCGGTAGTCCGAGTAGAGCAGCTCTACCCGATGCCTGACTCGACCCTGCCGGCGGTCCTGTCGGAGTACCCGGACACCGCGGAGCTCGTCTGGGTGCAGGAGGAACCGGCCAACATGGGCGCGTGGTCCTTCATGGCGCTGCACCTGCCCGAGTTCCTGCCGGGCCGAGCCCTGCGCCGCGTCTCCCGGCGGGCCTCGGCCAGCCCGGCCGCCGGCTCGGGGAAGGTGCACGAGCGCGAGCAGAACGCCGTGGTGACCGCGGCGTTCGACTAGCGCGTGTATTTCACGGACAGAGGCATCGAGGAACTGGCCGAACGGCGCGGTGACGAGCAGGTCGGCTTGGCCTGGCTGGCCGACCGATTGAGCGAGTTTGTCGACCTGTACCCGGACTTCGAGGTGCCGGTGGACCGGTTGGCGACCTGGCTGGCCCGCCTGGACGTCGACGACCTGGAGTGAGCGGGGGCGTTCTGTCGCGTGTCGAGGTCCGGCCGCGCGCCAGGTACGACGACGGGGACTGGTACTGGCAGGTGCCCGCCGTAGGCCAGCTGCAACGCGAGGGTTTGGACCTCGCGCCGGTCACCGTGCTGGTGGGTGAGAACGGCAGCGGCAAGTCGACCCTGGTGGAGGCGATCGCGGCGGCCTGGAAGGACGGGTTGACCGCGCAGGTCCATCACTGGAGCCCCGGGCCGGGACCGGACGACGCTGACCTGCACCGTCACCTGCAGCTGATCGGTGAGCGCCCGCCGCCGCAGGGCGGTTGCTTCCTGCGGGCGGAGTCGATGTACGGGCACTTCGGCGGCATCGACGCCTCGGAGAACCTGCTGCGCTCCGTCGGCGGCCGGCTCAACGCCCGCTCGCACGGCGAGGGCTTCCTGGCCTTCATGGACACCCGGCTCACCGAGCGCGGCCTCTGGGTGCTCGACGAGCCGGAGTCGGCCCTGTCCTTCCGGTCATGCCTGCGGCTTCTCAGTCTGATCGTCGCGCTGCGCGACGGTGGCTCCCAGGTGCTGCTGGCCACGCACTCGCCCGTGCTCGCCGCCGTACCCGATGCGCAGATCCTGCAGCTGGGCGGCGACGGGATCACCGCCTGCGCCTGGGAAGACCTCGAGCTGGTACAGGACTGGCGGGACTTCCTCACCGCGCCGCAGCGGTGGCTGCGCCACCTGGTCTAGCGGCGCGCCCGGGCGTCGCCGGCCTGCGAGCATCCTGGGATGAGGCTCTACGCGCAGACGCCCGCCCGGCGGACCAGTCAGCTGATCGGCGACGTCGCCGTGCTCGGCTGGTGCGTGGTGTGGATCCTGGTGGCCCGCGCCGTACACGGGCTGGTCGAGCAACTTGCCGGGCCCGGCCGCACTCTGGAGGGGGCCGGCCGCGATCTCAGCTCGAGCATGCGCGAGGCCAGCGGCGTCGTCGGGGACGTGCCGGTGGCCGGGGACGCGCTGCAGGCACCGTTCGACCTGGCCGGGGACGTCGGCACGAGGATCCAGAACGCCGGGCTGGCCCAGCAGGACGCGGTATCCACCCTGGCGGTGTGGCTGGCGATCGTGCTGGCCGCCATCCCGATCACCTGGGCCCTGTGGCGCTGGGTGCCGGCGCGGCTGACCTGGATGCGGGAGGCCACCGCCGCGCAGGCGATGATCGACGACGTCGAGCTGTTCGCCGTACGGGCCTTGGCGCACCGTCCGCTGCGGGAGCTGGCCACCCTCGGCCCGGCACCGGCCGCCGCGTGGAAGGCCGGCGACCCGACGGCCACGGCCGCCCTGGCCCGGCTGGAGCTCGCCTCCCTCGGGCTGCGGCTGCCGGGCGGGCTGCAGTTGCCAGCGGATCCGCGTCTCCCGTGAGGTGCCTGTCGGAGGGAGGTGGCAAGTTGGCGCCGTGCCCACGTACACCCTGGCCCAGATAGAAGCAGCCCTGCGTACGTCGTGCAGGTCGGACGCCCGCCACGCAACAGCGCTTCCTTGTGGGACGTGCTGGCCCGCGGCCAGTGGGCCACAATCGTGACTTCCTGGTCCACGACTCGGGGGCTGCCCGCAGCTGGGCCGAGGTGTACATAGCGCGGCGTGATCGCTTCCACAGCGCTGAAAGACTATTGGCCGGCTGAGAGGGTGGAGGGGTGGACTCGTGACGGGTTGCCAGGCCACTGTCTTTGACTTCCGGCTTCGCGGGTGGCCGGGCCGGGCGCCGGTGTGGTACGGCATCAACGAGGACCCTGCGCGGTGGGGGTTATCCGCTGCTGAGGCTCGATTCTTTGGTCGAGGTGTCTCGGGGTTTCCCGGTGGTGCAGGCCGAGGTCGAGCACGACGCGCAGGGTTATGGTGCCGTACTGGCCTGGATTCAGGTGGTCCACATGTTCGACCTGGACACCGGGGAAAGCAGCGCTCCGGTCGATCTCGCCCCGCAGCTGGCAGGACTCGACCTGCCCTACCTCAGCTTCGGCGTCCGGCCCATCCTGTTCGACGCCCCGAGCACGACCAGCCGCAATGTGGACTGGGACGCCGATGCCTTTCTCGTGGTCACCCCGGACGGGTTGATGACCCGCCGAATCCAGCCGCTGGTCGGCTTCAGCTGGGGCTACGGATTCGTGACGGCGAGCCGAGCTCCGTTCCACAGCAAAGGGCCAGCGGCACCTCCTGGTCGCGCGACCGAGACTTCCTGGCCGACCAGCATCCGTCGTGGACCTTCGAGAACTCCACTGACGAGACCGCATGGGGATAGTCGAACCCCGGATGGGCGGTTAGCTCGTCGGCCGCCGACGAGCACCTAGTGCCGTGACAGCGAAGGTTTGCCTCGTACGATCGATGCGCCGGCCGGCTCCGTCGATCGGGGCTCTTCGACCCCCCTTTCCCATCATTGGAGGCTGTTCCGGTCAGATAGCGACCAGAAGACCCTCCAATGATGCGATTTCGGGAGTCGTGTGCCCGGGGCGGTCACGGCACTAGGGGCAATTGGCCTAGGGGGCGCTTAGCTCGTCGGCCTGCCGACGAGCGCCTGGTGACAGAGCACGACCGGGTCGGCGGTGGCCACGGCTCGGGCGATCTGCCGCGCGTTGGCGGCGTACTCCCGGTCGCCCAGCACCTTGTCCACCGCCCGGCGGATGCCGTGCGGGCTCACCCGGCGCAGGAGGACCGCGGCGCCAAGGGCCTCGGCGCGGCGAGCCAGCGCCAGCTGGTCCCTGTCGCCGGGCACGAGGACCAGTGGGACGCCGGCCATCAGCGCCCGTACGAGTACACCGTGCCCTCCACCGGTCACGATCACCGAGGCATGCGCCAGCAGCGGCTCGATCCGGCCGACGCCCACGGTGGCCCACTGCGGGACCGTCTTGGTCCAAGGGTCCAGGACGACGCCGGCGACGCGCAGCCCACGCAGGCCGGCGAGAGCGGCGTCGAGCAGGCCCGCCTTGTCGGTGGCCGCTGTGGACGGGCAGACCACGGCCAGGGGCTCCGAGCCCTCCGGTTCGCGCAGGTCGTGCTCGGCCGGATCCCAGGTCAACGGGCCGACCACGCTGGCGTTGTTCGGCCAGTCCGGCCGTGACGGTTCCAGCGCGGGCAGCGTCGCCACCAGGTGCAGTAGCGGCGAGGATCCCTCAGGTGGCAACCCGATCGCCCTCCGCGCCTCGGACAGCACGCGCTGCGACCGACGGTGCATTGTCGGGCGGGAGCGCTTGCGGTCGCGGGAGCCGGCGGCGCGCCGGTTGCGGCCCAACTGCGCGGCCTGCCCGCTGAACATGAGGGGATGCGGGTGCAGCTGCGCCCACGGCAGGTCGAGCAGTTCGGCGGCGAAACCGCCGGCCGGCGTCTTGACGTCGGCCACGACCAGATCGGGCCGCAGGGCCTTGAGCCGGGCGACGAGCGCGGGGGTCATCGCCGCAGCGCCGTCGGGGCTGCGATAGACGAGTTCCTGCGTGCTGCCCGGATCGCCGGTCAGTCCCGGGAGTTCCTCGGCCGGTACCCCGAGCTGATCCAACCGTGGCAGCCAGCGGCTTCCCGTCAGCAGTACGACCCGGTCACCGTTGGCGACCATTCCGCGCGACAACGCCACCGCCGGAAACGCCCGCGCCGGGTCCGGCCCGGCCACGATGGCCACGCGCACGTGCACTCCTTCGCGCTAGCCCGAACTCGGACACGTACCCAGAGTGACACGGCGCAGGCGACGCCGAGACCCACCGCATCACCTGGACGGGCCCAGACCGCGGGACCTACCCGATCGGCTACCGTCCGAGGCGACATGGATGTGCGCGAACTGGCTGTTCCCGGGTGCTTCGAGTTCCTGCCCACTGCCCACCACGACGCCCGTGGCAGCTTCCTCGAGTGGTTCCGAGCCGAGGACTTCGTTCATACCCTCGGTCATCCCTTCACGCTGGCCCAGGCCAACCACAGCGTGTCACGCCGCGGGACGCTGCGCGGTGTCCATTTCGCGCTCGTGCCGCCGGGGCAGGCCAAGTACGTCTATTGCCCGCGCGGCGCGATGCTCGACGTGGTCCTCGATCTGCGGGTCGGCTCGCCGACGTTCGGGGTGAGCGACTCGGCTCGGTTGGACGAGGTGGAGCGGCGGGCGATCTACATCTGCGAGGGCGTGGGTCACGCGTTCCTCGCCCTGGCCGACGACAGCGCGCTGACCTATCTGTGTTCGACGGGCTACGCCCCGTCGCGGGAGCGCACCGTCGACCCGCTGGATCCCGCCCTCGCCCTGCCCTGGCCGGCCGACGTCGAGCTGATCCTGTCCGACCGTGACCGCAGCGCGCCTACATTGGCGGCCGCAGGTGCGGCCGGTGAACTGCCCTCCTACGACGAGTGCCTGGCCTGGTACGCCCGGCTGCGCGACGGAACAGGGAAAGCCGGATGACCGGCCGGCTGCTGCTGCTGCGCCACGGTGAGACCGAGTGGAGCGCCGGCGGGCGGCACACCGGACGCACGGACATCCCACTGACCGCGGCCGGGGAGGCGCAGGCCCGAGCCGTCTCCGGGTCGCTGGCGGCCTACCGGCCGGTCCGCACCCTGACCAGCCCTCGCACCCGCGCCACGGATACCGCCCGGCTGGCCGGCTGCCGCGACGTGCAGACCCTCGACGACCTCGTCGAGTGGGACTACGGCGACTACGAGGGTCTGACCAGGGAGCAGATCCGCGGGCGCGCCCCGCAGTGGACGGTGTGGACCGCCCCGTCGCCCGGCGGGGAGACCGCGCCGCAGGTGCTGGCCCGGGCCGACAGGGTGCTCGACACCATCCGGCCCGACCTGGCGCGCGGAGACGTGCTGCTCGTGTCACACGGCCACTTCTCCCGCGTCCTCGCCGTGCGTTGGCTCGACCTGCCCCTGACCGCGGCGGCCGCACTGCACCTGGCTACCGCCTCGCTCTGCGTGCTGGGCGACGACCGCGGAGTCCCGATCATCGAGCACTGGAACCTCCCGAACCCGGCCGATCGATCGTGAGGATCGACGGGGCGGGCTTTCCGTTCGTGGCAGCGTTCGGCGTACCGGCTGTGGTGCTCGTGGCAGGTCGGCGATGGCGGCTGGCGGTGCCGGTAGGCGCGTTGGCCGCCTTCATGGCCGCGTTCTTCCGGGACCCCGACCGGGCGTGCGATGGCACCCCGCCCGGTGCCGACGAGGTTCTCGCGCCGGCCGACGGGGTGGTCGTCGTGGCCGGTAGGCCGGAACCGCGGGTCGCGCCCACCGGTGACTGGCAGCAGGTGAGCATCTTTCTGAGCCCGCTCGACGTGCACATGAACCGCACGCCGTACGGGGGCCGGGTGGTGCGCACCGAGTACCGGCCGGGCCGGTTCGCCGCGGCCTTCACCGGCGTCGCGGCCACCGACAACGAGCGCACGGAGGTGTGGCTCGCCGGTGACGGCGGCCGGACTGTCGTGTTCCGGCAGGTGGTCGGCGTGCTGGCCCGCCGGATCGTGCTGCGCGTCGGTGAGGGTGCACAGCTGCGGGCCGGTCAGCGGATCGGCTTGATGAAGTTCGGGTCGAGGATGGACGTCTTCGTACCGCGGGACTGTACGGTCGTTGTCGAGCGAGGTGACCGCGTCCGCGGGGGTGAGACCGTCATCGCCAGATGGTGAGCGGACGAACCACCAGCAGGGGTGTGCATGCCAGGAGAGCACGGGGGCGTCGGGCCGACCTGGCCGCGCCCCTGGCGCGAGGTCGGCGCCGAGCGCGGCCGGGAGTCGGGCCGCCGGGCGCTGGCCGCCCTGCCCAGCTTGTTCACCATGCTGAACATGGCGTGCGGCTTCGGTTGCATCCTGGTCTCGATCAACGGCCAGTACGCCCTCGGCGCGGTCCTGATCGGGATCGCAGTCACGATGGACATCCTCGACGGGACCGCGGCCCGGCTGGTCGGCAGCGTCACACCGTTCGGGTTGCAGTTCGACTCCCTGGCCGACCTGGTCTCCTTCGGGATGGCGCCGGCGATTCTCGCCTTCGCCTGGGCGATGGGTGATCTCGGGCCGCTCGGCTGGGTGGGCAGCTTCGTCTGGTTGGCCGCAGCGGCGATCCGGCTGGCCCGGTTCAACGCCACCATCGACCCCCGGGCCGACAAGCGGTTCTTCATCGGCCTGCCCAGCCCGGGCGCGGCCGGGGTCGTGATCGCCTCGGTGTTCGCCTTCCCGGCCCCGGACGGGCCGCTGCTGTGGACGCTGCCGGTGATCTTCGTACCCGCCCTGCTGATGGTCACGTCGTTCCGGTTCCACTCCTTCCGCGCGCTGGTGAACCCGCGCGGGCGGCCGTACCCGCTGACGGCGTTCGTCCTGGTACTAGCCGCCGGCCTGGCCACCTACCCCGCGATCACCGGCTGCGTGGTGGCCTACGGCTACGTCCTGCACCCGCTGATCTTCCGCGGGCTACGGCCCCTGGCCCGGCTGTTGCCCCGCCCGGCGACGTGATCCGCCGCGCCGGCCCGCAGGACGTCGAGCCGATCCTGGCCATGGTGGCCGAGCTCGCCGACTACGAGCGCAGCAGCGACCAGGCCCGGATGACCGCCGTGCAGTTGCACGCGGCGTTGTTCGGCCCGACCCCCGCCCTGTTCGGCCACGTCGCGGTGGACGCGGCCGGTCAGCCCGTCGGCTTTGCGCTGTGGTTCCTGAACTTCTCCACCTGGGCCGGCACGCACGGGATCTACCTGGAGGACCTCTACGTCCGCCCGGCGGCTCGCGGCGGCGGCTACGGCAAGGAGTTGCTGCGCGCGCTGGCCGCGCTGTGCGTCGAGCGCGGCTACGCACGCCTGGAGTGGTGGGTGCTGGACTGGAACCAACCGGCGATGGACTTCTATCGGGCGGCCGGGGCCGTAGCGATGGACGAGTGGACGGTCTTCCGACTCACCGGTCCCGCGCTGGCCAGGTTCAGCGGTCCAGGAACGCCGCGCGCGACTCCGGCGTGAACAGCAGGAACAGTTCGGCGGCGCAAAGCACGAGGATCGGTACGCCGTACGCCGGCCGCTCGGCCGTGAACGCCACGGTGTAACCGACCGGCGCCAACAGCAACTGCACCACGACAGCAGGCGCCCGTGCCCAGCCCTCGACCCCGGCCAGGCCCACCGCGACCCGGAGCATGCCGGCACCCGCGGCCAGTCCGATCAGCACCCCGAAGCCGGCCCGCCCCAGGTTCTCGACGTGGCCCAGGACGGTCGCGACGGCGAGCCCGCCCGCGGCAAGGAGCAGGGCGATCCCCTCGATGCCGACCACCAACCCGGCGAGCCGAACCGCCCGCGGCGCGCCAGTCTGCGGGACCACGTCGGCGACCCTACCGCCGGTAGGCTCGGGCCCATGCGGGCTTTGCTGGTGGTCAATACCGCCGCGACCACGACCACCGGCAAGACCCGCGACGTCATTGCCAGCGCCCTGGCCAGCGAGCTGAAGGTGGACGTCCTCGAGACCACCCACCGCGGACACGCGAGGGAACTCGGGAGCCAGGCCCTGCACGACGGGGTCGACGTGGTCGTCGTCCTCGGTGGCGACGGCACGGTCAACGAGGTAGTCAACGGCCTGCTCGTCGACGGGCCGAGCCCGCACGTCCCCGCACTCGCGGTCGTTCCCGGCGGATCCACGAACGTGTTCAGCCGGGCGCTCGGCCTGTCCCGCGACCCGGTGGAGGCCACCGCGGAGGTCATGGCCAGCCTGCGCGAGGGTCGTAGCCGGCTGATCAACCTGGGCTTGGCCGACCAGCGCTGGTTCACCTTCACCGCCGGTTACGGCTTCGACGCCGACGTGGTCCGCCGGGTGGAGCGGCTGCGGGCGCTGGGCCGGGCCTCGACCGCGGGGCTCTACCTCCGGTCGGCGGTGACCCAGTTCTACCGCTCGGGGTCACGCTGGCGCGGGCCGATCACCGTGCTGGCGGCGGGTGAGTTGGTGCAATCCGGCTTCTTCCTCTGCGTGGCCACGAACGCCTCGCCCTGGACCTACCTCGGATCCCGCCCGGTGACGCTCGTCCCCGGCGCCACCTTCGACACCGCGCTCGACCTGTTCGCGCTGCGGCGTACGGGCACGGTCCGGATGGTTGGGCATGCCCTGCGCGGTCTGCGCGGAGGCGGTCCGTCGGCGCACCGGTCGGTGCGGACGGTCCTCGGTGCCCGCGAGGTCGTCCTGCGGGCCGAGCGACCGGTGGGCGTGCAGGTCGACGGTGACTACATCGGACAGCGCGACAGCGTGCGCCTGCGATCGGTTCCAGCGGCTCTACGGGTCATCGGTCCCTGACCAGCCCGGACTTGGCCTTGTGACGCGCATCAGCGGCCCAGGCGGGCAGTGACGGACATCACTCCTAATTCCACTGGCACCCAGCCCGCAATCGGGCACTACGCTGGTTCTCGCCGGAGCAGTATCCCGGGATGAGAGAAGGCTCACGAGGCCGGATCCGGACGGGGACACCGGCAGGCTCTTGACAAGCCGCGCACTCGTGAAACTATTCACAAGGCAGTGCCGGCTGGCATTCCATGACCCGACGATGAGCGTCGAGCAGCACCGTGGCTCGATGGCGAAGGAGAACAACAGATGGACTGGCGGCACCGCGCGCTCTGCCGCGACGGGGACCCCGAACTGTTCTTCCCGATCGGCAACACGGGCCCGGCCCTGGTGCAGATCGAGGAGGCGAAGGCCGTGTGTCGCCGTTGTCCGGTGACCCAGGACTGCCTGTCCTGGGCGCTGGAGACCGGTCAGGACGCCGGTGTCTGGGGCGGCCTGTCCGAGGACGAGCGTCGTGCGCTCAAGCGCCGTACCGCCCGGGCCCGAGCTCGCACCGCCTGAGCCCCGTCCCGTCCCGTCCCGTCCCGCTGACGGTCACGACCTCGGTGTCAGCGGCACCTCCATCCGCACCCGCGTTCCTCCGCCGGGTGCCCCCGCCATGGTGATCGTCCCGCCCAGCTCCGTCTCGACGAGCGCGCGGACGATTTGCAACCCCAACCCCTTGCTGCTCTCCAGCGAGAAGCCGGCCGGCAACCCGGCGCCGTCGTCGGTCACCTCCACGGCCAACCGCTGTCCGCTACGGCGCGGACGTACGACGACGTGACCACCGGGGGCGTCGAAGGCGTGCTCGGCGGCGTTGTGCAGCAACTCGGTCAGCGCCACGGCCAACGGCGTGGCGCTCTCGGCGGGCAGCACGCCGAAGCTGCCCTCCCGCCGCACCTCCGGCGGCCCCGGGCCACCGGCCAACTCGGTCACGGTCGGCACCAGCCGGTCCAGGATGCCGTCGAAGTCGACGCTCTCGTCCAGCGAGATGGCCAGCGTCTCGTGCACCAGGGCGATCGAGGAGACCCGGCGGACCGACTCCTGCAGCGCGAACCGGGCCGCGGGCTCGGTCATCCGGCGGGCCTGCAGGCGAAGTAGCGCCGCCACGGTCTGCAGGTTGTTCTTGACCCGGTGGTGGATCTCCCTGATCGTCGCGTCCTTGCTCAAGAGCTGCCGATCCCGGCGCCGGAGGTCGGTCACGTCACGGACGAGGACGAGGACGGCCGGCTGGCCCTGCGGGGGACGCAGCGGTAGTGCTCGCACGAGCACCGTCGCCCCCCTCGCCTCGACCTCGATGCGCAGCGGAGACCGGCCGGCCAGCGCCGCGCCGATCCTGGCGGCCAGCTCGGCCCCGTCGGAGGAGCTCGTGAGCAGTGACCTGGTGACCGCGGCGAGTTCCGAGCCGACCAGGTCCGCGCTGACCCCGATCCGCCGGTAGGCCGACAGCGCGTTGGGGCTGGCGTAGGCGACCGTGCCGTCTGCGTCGAGGCGGATCAGCCCGTCGCCGGCCCGCGGCCCCGTCATCGGCTCGTAGCCGGCATCCGGGGCGGGGAACAGGCCGGCGGCCACCATCTGGCACAGGTCGTCCCCGCTGCGCAGGTAGGCCAGCTCCAGCGAACTCGGTGACCGTGCGGTGCTCAGGTTCGTGTCGCGCGACAGGCTCGCGACGACGTGGCCACCGTGGCGCACCGGCACCGCCTCCAGCCGCACCGCCAGCCGGTCGGTCCACGTCGGATCGCCCTCCCGGACGATGCGGTCCTCGGCCCACGCCGCGTCCATCGGGAACTGCTCGCCGCGGCCACGCCGCTGCCCCACGACATCCTCGGGGTGCGAGGTCGGGGCGGTGGTCGGGCGCACCTGGGCCACGCAGAGCAGGTCCTCCCCCGCGTCGATCCACAGCAGCAGGTCGGCGAAGGACAGGTCGGCGATCAGCTGCCACTCCGAGACCAGCCGCAGCAGGTGATCGGTGGCGCTCGCGTCCAGCGCGGAGTGCTCGGTCAGCAACTCACTCAGCGTGGACATCACCGGCAGCGTGCCACCTGCCTCGGCGACCCTCCTACGGTGGGGTGATGGACCAGCCAGCGATCTCGGTCCGGCCCGCCGTACCGCCCGACTACGACGCCATCCGCGAGCTCACCCTCGCCGTCTACCTCGGCGAAGGGTGGGCCGACGAGCGCTACACCGCGTCCCTGGCCGATGTTGAGGACCGGGCCGCGCACGCCGAGCTGCTGGTCGCCGACTCCGACGGGTCCCTGTCGGGGGCGGTGGCGCTGGCCTGGCACAGCTCGACGTACGCCGAGGTCACCCGCGACCCGACCGAGGCGGCGTTCCGGATGCTGGTCGTGCGCCCCGAGTCGCGGGGTCGGGGGATAGGGCGAGCGCTGGTGCTGGCCTGCGTATCGCGGGCGAGGATGGCCGGGGCCAAGCGCATGGTGATCTCCACCGAGCCGCTGATGTACGCGGCGCACCGGCTGTACGACGACCTGGGCTTCCGCCGCGCCCCGGAACGAGACTGGTCACCGCATGCCGGCGTCGACCTGCTCTGCTACGTGCTCGAGCTGACCTGAGCCTGGGCGTCGGCCAGCACGGCGATCAGGTCACCCTCCTGCACCACATCGCCCTCGGCGACAGCCAGCTCGACCACGATCCCGGGACCCTCGCAGAGCACCGGGATCTCCATCTTCATGGACTCCAGGATGACCACGGTGTCCCCCGCGGCCAGGTTCACGCCGGTCGTGGCGACGACCTTCCAGACGCTCGCGACCATCTCGGCGCGGATCTCCTCGGCCATCGTGACGTGCTCCTCACGGTGCTGTGACGGGCTCCTGCGTCATCCAACCACCGAGCGGTCCCGTACCAACGCCCGCGCGTACTCCAGGCCCAGGTCCGGGGTGCGGACCGTGAGCCCGTCCACGGCGGCGCGCAGCCGGTCCAGGGCCTCGGCGCGGTCGGCGCCCACTGCGGTGAGCACAGCGACGGGATCACGCGGCCATACCGTCAGCTCACGCCCGTCGGCGAGCATCGTGTCGACCACGACCCGATCGACGTCCGCCACCTGCCAACCGCGCACGACACTCGGTGGCTCGTCGGGTCGGGCGAACAGGGCCAGCGAGACGGCGTACCCGGCCGGCGGGCCGATCGGCTGGTCCCGCTCGGCGCCGAGCTGGCGGGCCACCAGGTCCAGGCCGGTGCGCGCCTCCACGAGCCGGTCGACGCCGGCCAGCGCCGGCCGCACCGCGACGACGTGGTCCAGCGCCCCGTTGGCCGACACCGAGGCCACCGGCCAGCGCGGATCGGCGGCGGCCTGGGCGAGCGCGACCAGGCCGGCGCCCGGGGCCACGGACTCGGCCATCATCGGACGCCCCCCGGCGCGGGCCAACCACCGCCAGCCGTCGACGACCAGACCGTCGACGAGGGTGACACCCACGTCGCCGTCGCTGAGCCGACGGGAGTCCGGTCGGACGTCCGGGCCCAGCCAGTCCAGCCCGGCCGCGCGGATCGACTCGGCCAGCTCGGCGGCCTGCACGGGCAAGGAGCCGCCGGGATGAATCGCCTGCGCGCCCGTGACCTGGGCGGCCTCGAGCAGAGCGGCGGCCAGTGCGTCGGGTCCGACGGCCCCGAACGGGACGGCCTCGTCGGCGGCGTGGGCGTGCGGAGCTGCCTCGTCACCGGGCAGCACGAGGGTGACGGCCTTGACCCCTAGCCGCTGGCAGCTGCGGATCACCCGGACGGCGAGAAATCCGCGGTCGGCGACCAGCACGGTCTCGTACACGCTGCCCTCCCCGTTCAGCCCAACCACTTTCGTGAGACCCTAGACAGCGCGAACGACGATCCCGGCCTCAGCCCGCGGGTCAGACCCGGTAGGGAGGAGAGTCGATGTCCAAGCGCGGACGCAAGCGGCGCGGACGCAAGAAGTCTGCCGCCAACCACGGAAAGCGGCCCAACGCCTGACCCGTCAGGCGGTCGGCCCGCGCAGCTGGGGCGATGAATCCCTCGGCGAATCCAGCGGCCCGGAGACCTGGCGCACGTACGTCGTCTGCACCGTCGTCTCGACCACGGCGTCCCTCCCCGTGCTCGATTCGCGCACGAACGTCGTCTCGCTGCGGTAACCCTCATCGACCGCGACCAGGTGCAACTGCAGCCGGATCCGCTCCCGCAGTCCGGCCGGCGCCGGGTCACCACCGCACTTGCGGTGCACGAGGGCCTTGATCTCGCGCTCGATGCCGAACAGCTGCAGGCAGGGACCGCACTCGTCCAGGTGCTGGGCGATGTGGCTGCTGCTGCGCTCGTCGACCTCGCTGTCGAGGAACTCGAAGAGCTTGTCCAGGACCTCGCGACAGGACACCTCGTGGGGCTGGCCGCAGCTCATGAGTTCTCCTCACCGGTCCCCGCGCGGACGAAACCGCGGTCCCGCGCGTAGTCGGCGAGCAGGCGCTGCAGGCCTCGGCGGCCGCGGTGCAGCCGCGACATCACGGTGCCGATCGGCGTACCCATGATCTCGGCGATCTCCTTGTAGGCGAACCCCTCCACGTCGGCGAGGTACACCGCCAGGCGGAAGTCCTCCGGCAGCTCCTGCAGAGCCGCCTTGACGTCGGAGTCGGGCAGGTGGTCCAGCGCCTCCACCTCGGCCGAGCGCAGCCCGCTCGAGGTGTGCTGTTCGGCGGCGTACAGCTGCCAATCCTCGATCTGGTCGGCGGAGTTCTGTTGCGGCTGACGCTGCTTCTTGCGGTAGGTGTTGATGAACGTGTTCGTCAGGATCCGGTACAGCCAGGCCTTGAGGTTGGTGCCCTCGGTGAACTGGTGGAAGGCGGCGTACGCCTTGACGAAGGTCTCCTGGACGAGGTCCTCGGCGTCGGCGGGATTACGGGTCATCCGCAGCGCGGCCGGATACAGCGTGTCGAGGAACGGCAGGGCGTCGCGCTCGAACCTGGCGTCCCGCTCCTGCTGCTCGACGGTCTTGCCCGTCGCCGGCTCGGAGGCCGGCGCATCGGAGGTCGTGACCGTTGTGTCCTCGGTCACGCTGCGTCCTCCGGTGGTTGCCCGCATCTTGTGCGGCGAGGATACGCGGCGCCCCGCCGGAGCGCCGACCGGCCAGCGTGCTTCGCCCCGCCGGTCGCCCCGCCGCGCCGTCAGCGATGTCATACCTGCGCAAACAGCCTGCCACCGTGGAGCATTCCTATGCTCAGCGGGTGCCCGGCCAGCAGACCCCTGCGACCGTGGCCCTGCGGCGGGCCGGCGTGGCGTTCACCGTGCACGAGTACTCCCACGTCGCGGGCACGACGCGGTACGGCGAGGAAGCGGTCGCCGCGCTGGGCGTCGCGGCGGCCCGGGTGTTCAAGACGCTCGTCGTGCGGGTGGACGAGCGGCTGGCCGTCGGCATCGTGCCGGTGTCGGCAACGCTGGACCTGAAGGCCCTGGCCGCGGCCGTCGGCGGGAAGCGGGCGGCCCTGGCCGAGCCGGCCGAGGCGGCCCGCGCCACCGGGTACGTCATCGGCGGCATCAGTCCGGTGGCCCAGCGACGCCGGCTGCCGACGGCGTTGGACCGCTCTGCGGCCGACTGCGACACGGTGTACGTCAGCGCCGGGCGACGCGGGCTGCAGGTGGAGCTGGCCCCTGCGGACCTGCTGCGGGTCACCGGCGGCGTACTGGCCGCCATCGCGGGGCACTGATGCCCGTCGCCCTGGAGGTCCTGGCCGCTCGAGGACCTACGCGTTCTGGCGGCCGAGCAGCTCGTCGATCCAGACCAGCGTCGCCGCGACGACCTCGGCCGACACACCGCGCAGCCCATGGTCGGCTCCGGGCACCACGTGCACCGTGCGCCCGGGCGCCGGCTCCGGCATCCCGAACCGGTCTCGATCGCCCTGGATGACGAGCATCGGTACGACGACGGCGTCCAACTCCGGCCGGCGGGTCACCCCGCGGGGGTTCACCAAGGGGAAGGCCAGCCCGAGCACGCCGACCGCGCCGGTTGCGCCGCTCGTCCGGGCGGCCACCCGAGCACCGCTGGACCGGCCGCCGGCGATCATCGGCACGCCGTCACCGACGTGCTGGCGGGCGGCAGCCGCCGCCGGGACCCAGGCCTCGTCCAGGTGAGCCGCGGGCGCCGGTGACCGTCGGCCGGCGACCCGGTACGGCTGCTCGACCCGGACGACGGTGATCCCGTGCCGCGGCCCGTGGGTCGCCAAGGCAGCCAGATCGGGGGCGGCGATCGACCCGCCGGCGCCATGCCCGAGCAGAAGCACAACCCGCGGCGGCCCGTCGGCGGGAGCCACGGTCAGCCGGGCTGCGCCGCGCGGCGTCTGAACGAGCATCAGAACAGTGCCCAGGCCGCCCCGTCGTCCTGTCGTTGGACGAGGCTCGGGCCGTCGTTCGCTACCGCGCCCACCTGCGGCCCGACCGGGCGGATCTCCAGCCGCTCCACGAGTGCCTCGGGCGTGGAATCGAGGAGCCGGGACGGATCGGGGTACGCGGGATCCAGCCAGTCGGCGTACCGGGCCGCGGGCAGGACGAGCGGCATCCGGTGGTGCACCTGGGTCAATCCGCCGACCGCCGCCGTGGTCAGGATGGTCACGGTGAGCAGGCGCGGCTCGCCCCAGGTCTCCCAGAGACCGGCGAAAGCGACCCCACGGCCGTCGTACGGCGCCATGAAGTAGGCCTGCTTGCCCGGGCCGTCGGCCCGACGTACCCACTCGTACCAGCCGTCGGCAGGCACCAGGCAGCGGCGACGCGCGAACGCGGACCGGAAGGCGGGCAACTGCTGCACCGTCTCGGCCCGGGCGTTGATCTTTCCGGCCGCACCACTGCGGTCCGGTGCCCAGGACGGCACCAGGCCCCACCGGGCCTGTGACAGCTCTCGCTGCCGGTCCCGCGTCCGGGTCCGGACGACGAGCACCGGGTCGGTCGGCGCGACGTTGAAGTCAGGGCCGGTGTGCGCCCCGGCCGTGCCGTCGACCGCCTCGTACTCCACGATCAGGTCCTCGGGACTGCGGCTGGCCGCGTAGCGCCCGCACACGCGGGCCTACTCCGTGGCCAGGGCCAGCCGGCGGTAGAGCCGGTCGGCCGCGGCCCGGTCGCCGTCGAGGGTGGCGGCCGCGAGGGGCAGCCGCCGCCAGAGCCACAGCAGCAGGTCCGACGGTTCGGTACTGACCGTGGCGTCGGCGTTGCTGATCTCCGGCTCGATCGTCACGCGGTCCGGCTCCATGACGACCAGCCAGGTCCGGTCCGCGGCGCGCAGGGCGACGCGGCCGCTGAGGTCAGGCTGAGGATCGTCGGACCAGTCGCCGGCGAACATGATGTCCAGCAGCTCGTCGACGCCGTCCAGAGCCAGCTCGGCGTCGACCGGAGTGTGCGCGCCGACGGCCAGCTCGGCGTCCACCCGGTGCACCGCGGTCTCCTGGGCCATCCGCCGGTACCAGAAGCCGACTGTCTGATCCGGCTCGTGCCAGGTGTACGCCGGGGCGTCGGGCCCGCGCTCGACCAGCTCCGTGAGCATCACCTCGGTCTGCTCGGCCAGCCATTCCAGCGGATCGCGACCGTGCTCCGGCGGCGGCCAGGGCTCGGGGGGCTGCTGCCGACGCATGCACTCGACCTTGTGCAGGTAGACGTGCCCGACGTGCTCGACCAGATCCTGCACACTCCACTCTGGACAGGGCGGCACCCGGCGCTGCAGGTTGCCCGCCGCAGCAGCGGCGAGGCGCTGCTCGTCCTGGCGGATCAGCTCGAGGTAACGGCTCATCTCCATGTGCGCACGCTAGCCCGGGCCTCCGACAGGCAGACTGGTCGCGTGCCGGAACTGTGGAGCGCGCCCGTGGCCGCCGCGCCGATCGACGCCACGATCACCCTGCCCGGGTCGAAGTCGATGACCAACCGGGCGCTCGTGCTGGCCGCCCTCGGGACGTCGGCGGGGGTGCTGCACGGGGCGCTGTGCGCGCGGGACACCGACCTGATGGCGGGCGGGCTCACCGCGATGGGCGCCTCGGTCGACCGGAGAGGCACCGAGTGGACGGTGCGGCCGTCGCCGCTGCGCGGGCCGTGCGCCGTGGACGTGGGCAACGCGGGGACGGTGATGCGCTTCCTGCCGGTGATAGCGGCGCTGGCCAGCGGGCCGGTGACCTTCGACGGCGACCCGCGCGCTCGGGTGCGCCCGCTGGGTCCGGTGATCGATGCCCTGCGGGCCCTCGGCGTCGAGGTCGACGACGGCGGTCGCGGCGGCCTGCCCTTCGTCGTGCACGGTGGCGGCCTGCCGGGTGGGACCGTGACGGTGGACGCCTCGCGATCCTCCCAGTTCGTCAGCGCCCTGCTGCTGGCGGCGTGCCGCGCCGACAAGCCGTTGACCGTGCGACACGAGGGGCCGCCGATGCCGTCCGGGCCACACGTCCGGATGACGGTGGCGATGCTGCGGTCCGCGGGCGTCGCCGTTCACGCCGGGCTCGACGAGTGGACGGTCGAGCCGGGGGCGGTGGGCCGCTCAGCGTGGAGCGTGGAGCCGGATCTCTCGAACGCCGCGGCGTTCCTCGCCGCCGCCCTGGTCACCGGCGGCACCGTGCGCATCCCCGACTGGCCGGTCGAGACGACGCAGGCCGGGGCCGCGCTGCCGGCGTTGTTCGCCAGGATGGGAGCCGTGGTCGAGGCCGGAGCGGCGGGGCTGAAACTGGCCGGTGGCGGCCGCATCGAGGGGGTGGACGTCGACCTGCACGACGTGGGCGAGCTGGCGCCGGTGGTCGCCGCGGTGTGCGCGCTGGCCGACTCGCCGTCGCAGCTGCGCGGGATCGCGCACCTGCGCGAGCACGAGACCGACCGGCTGGCGGCGTTGCGGACCGAACTGTGCAAGCTCGGCGGGCACGTCACCGAGACTGCAGACGGCTTGCTGATCCGGCCGGCGTCCCTGCACGGGGGCACGTTCCGGACCTATTACGACCACCGGCTGGCCACTGCGGCCGCGGTGCTCGGGCTCGCCGTGACCGGCGTCCGGGTCGAGAACGTGGCCACGACGGCGAAGACGCTGCCCGACTTCGTGCCCATGTGGCAGGCGATGCTGGCGGGAGCGGGGTCCTGACGCCGCGTCGGCGCAAGGACCTGGACGAGGACGATGTGCGCGTCCGTCCGACGCGGCAGGGATCCCGCCCCCGGACGAGAACCCGCCCGGCCCACGAGCAGGCAGCCGACGGCGTCGTACTGGCCGTGGACCGCGGCCGGTACACCTGCCAGGTCGCGGGTTCGATTCTCACCGCGATGCGGGCCCGGGAACTGGGCCGCAAGTCCGTCGTCGTCGGTGATCGCGTGGCGCTCGTCGGCGACCTGGGCGGCGGAGCGGATGCGCTGGCCAGGATCGTGCGCATCGCCCCCCGGACCTCGGTGCTGCGGCGGACGGCCGATGACGACGATCCCCAGGAACGGGTGCTCGTAGCGAACGCCGACCAACTCGTGATCGTCGCTGCGCTGGCCGACCCGCCGCCACGGACCGGCCTGATCGACCGGTGCCTGGTAGCGGCGTACGTCGGTGGGCTGCGGCCGTTGCTGTGCCTGACCAAGGCAGACCTGGCCGATCCGCGGGACCTGCTGGCGCTGTACGACGACCTCGGCCTGGACGCCGTCGCCGTACGGAGGGACCGGTCCTTCGACGCCATCCACGAACAGCTCGCCGGGCAGGTCAGCGTGCTCGTCGGGCACAGCGGCGTCGGCAAGTCGACCATGGTCAACGCGCTGGTGCCTTCGGCCCGGCGGGCGACCGGCGCGGTGAGCGGTATCGGCAAGGGGCGGCACACGTCCAGCTCGGCGGTGATGCTTCCGTTGACCGACGGCTGGATCATCGACACGCCGGGGATCCGTTCGTTCGGGTTGGCGCACGTGACACCGGGAGACCTGTTGGCCGCCTTCCCCGACCTGGCACCGGGCGCCGCCGACTGCCCACCGGGATGCGAGCATCGCAGTCCGGCCGATGGCTGCGCGCTGGACGCCTGGGTCGCCGACGGGCACGCCACAGCTGGCCGGCTGTCCTCCTACCGCCGGCTGATCCCATGACGTTGTTGTCAGGTCATCCGTCGGCGAGCACGTCCACCCAGCCGCCGGTGCGCCAGTAGATCCCCGACTCACGGGTCAGCAGGCCGTTGTCGACCAGGAGCCGGCGCAGCTGCGCGTGGTCGGCGTGGAAGGCCGACAGCAGCGCGTTGACCTCGCGCTCGGGGTAGCGCACTCCCGGCTCGAACGCCGTCACGATGTGCCGGAGCACGATGGCCACCTTGGTCTGAGCCACCGGGAAACGGGTCAGCCGGCCAGCCCGGAAGAAGGCCCGCAACGTGGACTCGTGGGCGGGGTCGACGAGGCCGAGGTCCTCGGGTTCCGGGCGCTCCGATCGCGCCGCCTGCTTGAACAACTCTTCGTGCACCTCGAGAGCGCCCTCGACGGTGCGGACCAAACCGGCGGACTCCAAGCGCCGCAACGCTTTCCCGACGACGGGCGCCGCCAGGCCGGTCTGCGCAACCACCTGCTCGAACCGGGTGGCGCCGAGCACCACCGCCGCGACCACCCGCAGCCGCTCCGGCTCGGCGAGCAGACCCACGAGAGCACCAGCGCGCACGCGCTGACGGTAACGTGCGCCCGGTGGCGGCGTACGACGATGACCTGCGGTTCGCCCACGTGCTCGCCGACCAGGCCGATGACGTCTCCCTGAGCCGGTTCCGGGCGGTCGACCTGACCGTCACCACCAAGCCCGACCGGACGCCGGTGACCGACGCCGACCAGGCGGTCGAGGACCTGTTGCGCACGAGCCTCGGCCGGTCACGCCCGCGCGACGCCGTCCTCGGCGAGGAGTCCGGCGCCACCGGGCACGGGCCACGCCGCTGGGTCATCGACCCGATCGACGGGACGAAGAGCTACGTCCGCGGAGTCCCGGTGTGGGCCACCCTGATCGCGCTGATGGACGGCGAGGAGTCCATGCTCGGAGTGGTCTCCGCGCCCGCGCTGGGCCGACGGTGGTGGGCCGCGGTAGGAACCGGTGCGTGGACCGGCCGCAGCCTGAGCGCGGCGACCCCGTGCCACGTGTCCGCCGTGACCCAGCTCGCCGACGCGAGCTTGTCCTACTCCAGCCTGACCGGGTGGGACGAACTCGACCGGCTGCCGGGATTTCTGGAGCTCACCCGGCGGGTCTCCAGAACGCGGGCGTACGGCGATTTCTGGTCGCACATGCTCGTCGCCGAGGGTGCGGTCGACCTGGCCTGCGAGCCGGAGGTCTCGCTCTGGGATCTGGCCGCGGTCTCCGTCGTCGTGACCGAGGCCGGCGGCCGCTTCACCGACCTGACCGGTCGGCCGGGTCCCGACGGCGGCAGCGCCGTGTCGAGCAACGGCATGCTGCACCAGGCGGCGCTGGACCTGCTGGCCCCGACACGTGACGTCCCCGACGGGTCGCTACCCGACGGGGACGTCACGGCTGCCTGGTAGCTCAGCGCACGGTGCAGGACCGCCCCGCCACCACATCCCCGATCGCGTCGCAGAGATCGTCACCGGCGCCGCCGTAGATCTCGTCCGGTCCGCGACCGCCGGCCAACCGGTCCGCCCCGTTCCCGCCGACGAGAACGTCGGCGCCAGGACCGCCCTGCAGGGTGTCGTTGCCGCCGAGCCCGCACAGGATGTCCGCGCCGGCCGTGCCCTTCAGTACGTCGTTGCCGCGGGTCCCGATCACCGTGCAGGTCGGCGTACCGGCGATCGGCTGCCAGCTCGGCGAGCCACCGGTGCCGACCCGGACCGGAACAGCTGCGGCGAGCACCGCAGCGGTCACGCCGGGAGTCGGCGGAGCCGGCACGGTGTACAGGACCGGCTCGTAGTAGCCCTGCTGGAAGATGATCTGCGTCCCATCCGGCGACCACTCCACGTCCTCCTCGGCGGTGACGTCCTCGGTCACCCGGACGACCCCCGTCCCGTCCGCCTGCATGACGTAGACGTCGGTCGCGTCCAGGTGGAACGGGTCGCTGTGCTCGCGGTCGCTGATGAAGGCGATCCGGGCGGCATCCGGCGACCAGGCTGGGTTCAGGTCGCGGGCGAAGCCGGCCGTGAGGTTGGCCGCCCCCGTGCCGTCGACCCCGATCCGCCAGACATCGGTCGTGTAGTAGTCGAAGTACTGCGTGTAGAGCAGCACGTTCCCCACAGGCGACCAGTCCGGCTGCGCGGCGTTCTGGAAGTAACTCGGGTCGGTGACGAGCCGCTCGGTGTACGTCTCCTCGGTCTGGCCGATCGCGGTCACGTAGATCTCGTCGGTGAACGGGTTCACGCGATAGCCGCTGTAGGCCAGCTGGGTGCCGTCCGGCGACCAGCTGGGCTCCCACGAGGTGAAGTAGTCGACGGACCCGCCCTGGTACTCGATGCCGTAGGTGAACGTCACCTGCTGCACGTCGGTGCCGTCCGCGGCCATGGTGTAGAGGTCGAAGTTGCCGTCCCGGTTGCTGGCGAACGCGATCCGGGTCCCGTCCGGTGACCAGGCCGGGTCGATGTCGAGGGCGGCGCCGTTGTCGGTCAGGTTGACCTCGTCGGTCCCGTCGGAGTTCGCGGTGAAGATGTCCTGCCCGAACTTCGGCAGGCCATTCTCGTCCTCGTACTCGACGTAGTCCTCGTAGGCGATCCGGCCGTTCTCGGCCGCGGCAGCCGGCTGTAGCGGCACGAACGACACCGCGACCACAGCGGCGCCGAGGACCGATCCGGCGACCGTCCGGCGCAACCGTCCGCGCCCGCTTGTTTCCTGCATGCCCAACCCCTTGCTGCTCGCGCTCGATGGATGACTCATCGTTCCCGCCTGACTACACGTACGCGACTGGACGTTGGTCCTAGCACCGATCAGACGAGACCGCGCGTGGCGGTGGCCGGTGGGCGGTCGCCACGGATGCTGGCCACCATCGCCAGCACCTCGCGGGTCGGCCCCACCTCGTGGGCGCGGAAGACCCGGGCGCCGTGCCAGGCGCTGATCGCGGTCGCGGCGAGCGTTCCGATCAGCCGCTCGTCGACGAGCCGGTCCAGGGTCTCGCCCACGAAGTCCTTGTTGGACAAGGCAACCAGCACCGGCCAGCCGGTCGCCACCAGTTCGTCGAGCCGCCGCGTCAGCTCGAGGGAGTGCCAGGTGTTCTTGCCGAAGTCGTGCCCAGGGTCGATCAGGATGCTGTCCTCACGCACGCCGGCCGTCACCGCTCGCTCAGCCAGGTCTGTGGTCACGGCGACGACATCGGCCACCACGTCGGCGTACCCGATCCGGTGCGGTTTGGTCCGCGGTGGCAGTCCACCGGCGTGCGTGCACACCAGGCCGGCCCCGAACTCCGCGGCGACCTCGACCAACGCCGGATCCACGCCGCCCCAGGCGTCGTTGAGCAGGTCCGCACCCTCGGCACAGACCGCGCGTCCGACTGCGGAGCGCCAGGTGTCGACGGAGATGACGATCCCCGGGTAGGCCGCGCGCACGACGGTCACGAACTCGACTACCCGGCGCAGCTCCTCCCGCGTGTCGACGTCCTCACCCGGACCGGCCCGGACGCCGCCGATGTCAACGATGCGGGCGCCCGCGGCGACCACCTCGTGCACCCGGGCCAGCGCCCGGCCGGGGTCGTAGGTCGCCCCGGCGTCGTAGAACGAATCGGGGGTCCGGTTCACGATGGCCATGACCGCCGGCTCGCCCGGCCGGAAGCTCTGGCCGCCGAGCCGCAAGGCGCCGTCCACGGCCGGGGTCACCGAGGCGCCACCATGCGGGCGAACAGGTCGGCCAGTTCCGCGGCCGGGTCGGTGGTCAGCCCGGTGTGCACCGGAGCGGCCTGTACGACGGTGCTGCGCGGTGCCACCAGCCAGCGGAAGCGTTCGCCCGGCGGTCGTCCAGCGTTCGGCCCGCCACTCGGATGGCCGGCGCACAGCGCGCGTACGCCGTCGAGGTGCCGGCGTACCGCCGCGGCGTCCAGGTTCCCGTCGAGGGCGAGCACCCGGTCCAGCCGCTCGGCCAACCGGACCGCGAGGAAGTCCGAGGTCTGGCAGTAGACGACGACGCCGACGTTGACGAACTCGCCCCGCTCGACCCGCGGGACGGCGCGGAGCACGGTCCACTCGTAGGGCCGTCTAGTGGGAGCCGACACGAGCCACCTCCACCGCGTCGAGCCAGCCGTTCGGTTGCGCGGCCCGGGTCACTAGCACTTCGGCGTACG